>NZ_JBEOPJ010000009.1:0-186216 GCF_040309945.1 Shewanella sp. AC34-MNA-CIBAN-0136
GATGAGACTCAGTGAAGATGAGACTCAGTGAAGATGAGACTCAGTGAAGATGAGACTCAGTGAAGATGAGACTCAGTGAAGATGAGACTCAGTGAAGATGAGACTCAGTGAAGATGTGACTTAGTGAAGATGTGATTCAGTGTAGATGTGATTCTGTGTATATGCGATAGAGTTTACATGTGATTGGGATCGAGACGTGATGCTATGATAGATATTTAATCTCTGGCTAATGCCCATAGAGCAGATAATAAAAAGCCCCTATTTTTGGCCTTGACCAATAATAGGGGCTTTTTGATACTGACACCTTGTAAATGGGTGTTAGTCTTTGTCAGTTTCTGTGCTGGCTTCAGTGGCAACTGTTTGTTCAGCCGCTTCTGCTAACGCAATTTTCTCACGTTCAGCTTTAGAGATATAACGCTCAACAGGCTTGTTACTTGGGTTAGCCGGCACCACTTTATTTTGGCGAGCCTTGGCACGTTTGGCCAATTTTTTGATCATCTCTTGCTTTCTATTCATCTGATTTCTTACTTTGTAAACGACAAACTATTAATATCATTCTAGACGATACACGGCTTATCGGAGCGTGATGACACTGGTCTTGGAGCCTACGGCAACATCACGAGAAAATTTGGATGCTAATTTTAGCTTAATTGCTTAGCTGGATATAGTGTTTTATCCGTCAGCGACAATAATTAACCTATTAAGTCAGTTAAAGCTGCATCGGCTTGGCAATTAGGCGCCGAATTTTTTAATATCTTCAGCGGTAGCACCATCATTACATTCGCCACGAATTTCACCGCGCTCAGTTTCAACATAACGACTTAATTCAATAAAACCGGCTTTACAATAACCATTCATTTCGATGGTTTTTCTAAGACCCAGATCAATTTGTTGATGCCATAGTTCGAGGCGATTCTCTGCGTTACGTTGTTCAATTAAATAACTCTGTGCATCTTGTTTACTGCGAATTCTTCTTTCTAGCGGGGAATCACCAGGAATGCTGCGGTCAAGGGCGGTAGCTAGTTTTGCTTTATAGACAAACAACTTAATCCCATTACCTTTAATTTGAGTACTGAATGCATCGCGAAACTGCCCCGCAAAGTCCATAGGATCAGGTTCGCTTGCGCTACAGGCGCTAAGCAGTATGAGACTGCAGATGATTAAGCTTATTTTTGACACTCATTACCTCATTCGTTCTTATGTTAAATGAAACTCGAATAAATGCTGCAAAATATTATCATGACCTTTATTGATACAAGCATGGCCAGGGTAAAAATATTTCTACAGCAATATGTTAGCCACAGTGTTGAGATAAACTGTGGCGACATGACATAACCAGTGCTTTATGCGAAACGTTCGTTGAGGTAGCTGGTAATGGCTTTTGACTCATATAACCATTGGGTGTTGCCGTCTTGTTCGATACGTAAACAAGGCACTTGTAGCTTGCCACCTTGGCTTACTAACACGCTTTTGTTGTCATCTTGTTTGGCGTCGACTAAGTTAATGGTTAAATTTTGGCGACGCATATCACGACGAACCTTGACACAAAAAGGGCAGGCGGCGTATTGATACAATGCCAATGATTGAGTTTGTTGATCGACAATAGCTTGTTGATCTTGTGGACGTTGGCGCTTTTTAGGAGCAAACACAAAATTTAACAACAAAATAATTCGACCTAAAATCCAGCGAACGATAAACATAGATAACCTCAATCTTAACAATATTAATGATACATCATGATTACAAACGTTTGTTATTACTCGTTTGCAATGTATGCGCAGTCTACCCGATGTAGATAGCGGTTAACAGCCACAGACTGGTTATTTTACTTGTAGTTCAAGCAATGCTTCTGCGGCATCTTCTGCGGTGTTGATACGGCTTTCAAGCACAAATATTTTACCTGCATCAATTCCTGCTTGAGCAATTAAATAGGCTTTAACCGCTTTAGCGCGCTCTTGGGCTAAAAGGCCAAATTCATCTGCAGTAAACTGTTGGTGATTTTTAAGCATATTGTACAAACCAATGTGCCAACGCGTGATCAGCTCTGCTTCAGTCAGTTTTGGTTTTTTCTGCTGTAATTTTTGCTTGATGTCTAATGGATCCTGCGATAACTCTTGCTCAACCAATTGATACAATGCATCTGCTAATGGCCCCGTAACAGGGTATTTGCTGGCAGAGACACTTTTGGGGAAATCTTTGAATTTTATCCCCGCAGCGTTAGCCAGTTGCTTATGCAGTTTGGTTTCTGCTAATGCTTGTTTATCGTTAATTATGTCGATACTGCCTTTAATATTTAGATTAAGCAGCGGCCTGTCTATTAACGCTTTAGCCAGTTTGTCTAAGGTGCTTTTTTGTTTAAGTGAGATGTTGCTGCGTCCATACTCAAAACTGATTTTATCTATTTGTTCATCACTGCCCACAAGACCAGCTAAGAATGAAAACGGTGAGGTCACCGCTTTGGTTATGATATTGCCTAGTGCATTAATGATGATGCTACCAAAACTAAAGCTAGGAGAATCAATATCCCCAGACACATCAACGCCTAAATCAATTACGCCATGTCGGTCTTGCAATAATGCTATCGCTAATGTCACCGGTAGGCTGGTTGCTAAACTGCTGTTACTGCGTTTACCTAGTTCGAGTTGATCAATCACTACATGATTACTGCCAACTAATTCATTGTTTTTAAGCTGATAGTTTAGATCCAGTGACAACTGACCTTTATCAATATAATAACCAGCATAAGTGCCAGAGTAAGGGTTAACCGAGGTGAGCTCTACTTTGTCAAAGTTCAAATTAAGGTCAAGATAAGGTTGTGCTAATAACGGGTTAACATCACCTTTTAACGTCACCGGTGCGTATTTGTCTATTTTTCCCGCTAAATCAACTGATGCAGTGGTTTCTGGATTTGATGATAAGTTGGTGATCTGGCCGTTAAGCATTTCAATGCCCGAAGCAAAATTGGGCGTTAACGAATTATCCGCAAAGAAGGCCGAGCTGTCTTTAAAGCCAATCTTATTAATGTTGAGCTTCATTTGTGGCGCATCGGTGGTGGATTGCTCATTGCCTGTCGATAAGGTCGCTTGTTCAGCTTTACTTGGACTAACAGCAACTTTATCTGTCTCAACACTAGCAGTGGTTTGTTTTACGTCTGCAGGAGTATTGATCAACTCGCTAATATTGGTGCTGCGGTCGGGTGAGATAATCAGGCGACTAAACAGCTTATCGAAGTTTATTTCATCAATATCAATGTTAGCTTGTTGGCGATCAAACGATAATTGGTTGATGTCCATTGTTTGCCATGTCAGCAAAGGTTGTTTTAACACGTTATCGTTAATGTGTAATTGACTGATGTTTGCACTGCCAGAGTAGGTTAGCGTGTCTTTAGCGTCTGCATGCAAAATGCCCTTAGTGGAAAACATGCCATCTTCAATAGTGATATTGATGTAAGGAGCAATATAAGGTTGTAAACGTGACAGCAACATATTACTAAAGTCGATTTCAGCATTCACTGTTTGCGCTAATGCATCAACTTGTCCTGTTGACGTTAATAAGCTTTGTTGATTAATTCCTGCCGAAAATTGATAATCAATCGGGCTGGATAGATCTGATTTTATTACCCCAGTGGTGAGGTCAATCGGGCCGATTTGCCAAAGAATAATCTTATCACTGGCAATGCCTTCACCCAGTTTAACTTGATACTGCGCGATACTGATTTTGTCTAGTGTGACTAACCAAGGGGAGTCAGCATCGATGGCGTTAGACGTTACTGCTGTTTTTTGTTGAGTCGTTTGTGAGTCTGTCTCAACTGTCGCTTCTTTCGTAGCATCTTGTGTCGCTGATGGTGGTGATTGCTGCGCTAATAGTGGTTCTGCATCTGTTTCTGTATCTGTTTTTGCAGTTGTATCGCTAGCTGCTTTTGTGTTGAGATCAGCGGTGACTTGTTTAACGGTCGCGATGGCTTTATCAGTAATGGTATCAGCCACATTTGTGCTGTCAGCTTTTTGCTCATCTGAGTTAGCTTTCTCTATATCTATACTGCCTAAATCTGCAGTCTCTGAATCTGTCGTGTCTGCAGTCTCTGAATCTATCGTGTCAGTAGTAGCTGATTCGGTAATAGCAGACTCGGTAGTCGTTGAGGCTGTAGAAGATAAATCTGAGGTATCTACGGTAGTTGTTAACTCAGTGTCTTTAGGCAGCAATAAAGCAACCAAATCAGCACCAGTAGGAGTGATGTTGAGTTTGATATTACCTTTTTCGGTATGGAACTCACCAATGCTAACGCGTTTTTTGTGGCTGTCTAAATTGATGTTATTTAACGCTAAGACATCAATGGCGATTTTTTCATCTTGCTGATGTAACGCTTTAAAACGCTTAATCACTATCTGTGCTTTGGTGACATTGATATGGCTTATTGGTGCTAAGTTTTTGTCTTGCAATGTCACGTCATACTGTCCGTTTAGGCTCAGCGTGCCTTCAGCTAAGTTAATCGCAAACAGTTGATCAACAAAAGACCAGTAACGCGATAAATCAATCCCAGTCACCTTAACATCGCCTTTTATTGCCAGGGGCGCTAATTGGAATTGCCCTTGCAATGCTACCGAGCCTTTGAATTGATCTTCTATGCGTAAGTTATAACGATTTACTTGGTCTTGCTTGTCGTTTAACGCACTACTCAAACTATTGAATTGTGCCAATGACACATTGATGTTGGGATAATTAATGTGGGTATCTGTGACGTTGTCGTCTAGGGTAAACACGCCTTGTTGGATCTGAATATTAGCAATGTTTATCGCCGGTATAACACTCGGTTCAGTACTCGTTGGTGTTGGCTGACTATTTCGGCTTAGGCGAGTAATAATGTCACTGAAGTTAAATACAACTTGTTGATTTGCCGTTTCAGAACGCGCCACTCTAAAGGTGGGTTGTTGTAGACGGATATCTTCAATCACTATCGCCCAAGATGAGATCGATTGCCATAATTGAATGTTGCCATAGGCCGCGGCGAATGACGCAAACGTTTTCGGGCTATCAAGTTCGTTGATTTCAAAACCCGATACCGCTAGTTCTAACGTAAATGGGTTGATACTAATGTCTTGTAGGGTAACGTTTCTGCCTAATTGCTCGGTTAATATCGTTGGTGCTTGTTGTTTGGCAATATATGGAATTAATCCGCCGAGAACAGCACAACCCAATAGATAAACAGTTAATCCATAAAGGGCTAATTTTAGAATACGAGAGCGCGGTGTAACCGCTGAGCGCAATTGCGCAAAAAACGAGGTCATAAGAGGTAATCTTGATACAAAACAGTGGCAACAGCTGACTATTTTACCAAAAAAACAATCGTAACGAATGATTATTTTGTCAGGATAATAGATTAATTTACATTTATGTTTATTGATGTTAACTTTATATTTAAGCTTATGTAATTAATAGATTTTCTATTTATCTTTTTTATATAGGTTCATTTTGTTTTGTGCGTTAAACACTTACAGTGACATATTGTTTTAACCTGATGGCTTGATGCCATCACTTAATAGGCATGATATCTGCGATATTCATACGCGGTATTTAATCCTATTTTCAAGGATGAGAAATGCAAATACGTCTAGCTTCGAGCATCGATTTAGAACCATTGAGCCTGCTATTTGATCTATATCGGCAGCAACTACAACAGCCCTCTGACTATCCAGCGTGTCATCATTTTTTGAAGCATCGCTTGGCCGAAAATGATTCGATGATTTTTGTCTCCATCAGAGACGATGAAATGGTGGGCTTTATTCAATTATACCCGTCGTTTTCTTCATTGCGCCTTGCTCCTGTGTGGTATTTGGAAGATGTGTTTGTAAAACCTCAATATCAGCAGCAGGATGTTGTTAGCCAAATGTACCAAAAGGCTCAGTTGTTGGCACAAAGTACTGGGGTATTATTGATTAACCACCATGATTCCCAAGTGCCTATCGAACCTGAATCCTTAAGTTGTACGGCGTAAATTGATCAGTATTATTTGCTTACCATTAACCATGGTAATTAAGTCTGTGATGAGATGAACGATGAATTATGTAGACCTCAGTTATTTCTGATAAAATAGCTGAGGTTTTTTATTATTTTATCATCATAGATGTTAAGGAAAAGAGATTGAATAAGAGCGTATTAACCAACCTTATCGCGGCTGTCTTTATGCTGGTTGGGTATGTGTTACAACAACAAATTGTCATGACAATAGGATTATTTGCGTTGTCGGGTGCATTAACCAACTGGTTAGCAATCCATATGTTGTTTGAAAAAGTCCCCGGTTTGTATGGTTCCGGTGTGGTTCCATCACGATTTGAAGAGTTTAAAGCGGGCATTAAACATTTAATGATGCAGCAATTTTTTACTCAAGAGAATATCGATCGCTTTTTGACAACCAGCAGTGCCAGTAGTATTGATTTAACCCCTGTGATTGAAAAAATTGATTTAGCACCATCATTTGATGCATTAGTGTCGACTATCGAAAAGTCATCATTTGGTGGCATGTTAGCGATGTTTGGTGGTACCGAGGCGTTGATCCCACTGAAAGAGCCGTTTATTGAAAAAATGAAACTGTCGTTAGTTGAACTGGCTCAAAGTGAAGAGTTCAATGCTATTTTAGTCAATGAGCTTGAAAAGCCAGATGTCATCGCAGACATGCAAGCTAAAGTGGCTAATATTGTGGAACAGCGTTTAAATGAACTTACGCCAGAATTAGTGAAACAAATCATTCAAGACATGATTAAAACCCATTTGGGTTGGTTAGTGGTGTGGGGTGGTGTGTTCGGCGGTATTATTGGCGCCGTCGCGGCAGTGCTGCAGCAATACAGTTAACCCAAAAACGTATTATTTTCATGGCGTTATCTACCATATAATATTGTCTGCCAAATAACAGAGTAACAGAGGTGAGTATGAGTCAACATCATAGTATTAATTATTTAGAAATACCCGTGAGAGACCTCATCGCAACCAAAGCCTTTTTTACTCAGGTTTTTGGTTGGCAGTTTCAAGACTATGGTCCTCAATACAGTTGTTTTTTGCAGGTCGGAATTGATGGTGGATTTTATCAAGCAGACTCTCAATTCACCTTAGCAAACGGCAGTCCGTTAATTGTGCTTTACAGCCAAGATTTGGCCGCCACAGAAGCTAAAATTATTCAGGCTGGTGGACTCATCACCAAAGCTGTATTCAGTTTTCCTGGCGGTAGACGTTTCCATTTTACCGACGTTAATGGTAACGAATATGCCGTCTGGTCAGAATAACGACAATCAAATTGCCTCACCTTGTGTGAGGCAATGTTGTTTAGATCAACAGGATATCTGTTTAGGTTGCCATCGCTCGCTCGATGAGATTCTGGCTTGGCATACAATGGACCAACAACAAAAAAGCGCATTGCTGGAAACGTTACAACAACGCGCTATCGCGCGTAAAAAACGCTAGTAGGCCGCTAATCTATAAGTGTTGAGCACTACAAATATCGTATTGAGCTACACCGCAGTTGGGTTGGTTCTCGGTTCGGTATCGGTTCTAAATAAGCTAAACCCGCGAGCTTGGTAGTTTTGTAAAGCGCTTGGGTGATCTAATGAGCAAGTATGCACCCAAACACGGCGGGTGTTAGGCAATGACCACGCTTGTTCAATAGCTTGAGTCAGTAAATAGCCGCCAAAGCCTTTACCGATAAAGCGTTCACTTAAACCAAAATACATAATCTCGACAGTCGCGTCACCTTGTTGCTGCAACTCAAAGTAACCCGCTGGTGCACCGTCTTTATACGCGACAAACAAATGCAAATTATCCGCTTCGCTGTATTCCTGCCATTGGCTATCGGACAAGGCTAATTTATCTGTCCACTCCCACGCAGCACCCACAAATTGATATAAAAAACGATTGAATTGATATTGTTTTATTTTCACCTCAACCACGGTTAAGCCGTTGGCATCATGTTTAGGTTTTAATTGACTGCGGTCGGTCATCTCAAGATTAAAAATGCTGATGTCTGTCATGGAGAACCTTATTATTATGTATGAAACGAAGAATATCATTATCTTACAAGATGGCGCCAAACAAAAACACCACCCAAAAGGTGGTGTTTACAATTGTACTGTTCACATAGAGCTAATGATTAATACGCGCTAGCGTGAACGTTTTTAACTGCACGGCCCGATGGGTCGTTAAGCCCTTGTAAACTTACATCCCACAATAGTGCTTCAGGGGTTGAACAGGCAACTGTTTTTCCACCTGGCACTGTTTCAGCGGCACTGGCTAATGGGAAAAACTCTTCAAAGAAGCTGCGGTAAAAATAGGCTTCTTTCGACTCTGGCGTGTTGTATGGGAAACGGAATTTTGCGTTAGCAAATTGCACGTCATCTACGTTTTCTGCCGCATGAGCTTTTAAGCCATCAATCCACGAGTAACCTACGCCGTCACTGAACTGTTCTTTTTGGCGCCATACCACTTCTTTAGGTAATTTGTGCTCAAACGCTTGACGTAAAATGTGCTTCTCGATACGACCATCTTTAGACATCTTCGCTTCAGGGTTAATGCGCATTGCTACGTCAATAAACTCTTTATCTAAGAAAGGCACACGTGCTTCAAGTCCCCATGCTGCCATAGCTTTGTTGGCACGCAAGCAATCAAATAAATGCAGCTTATCAAGCTTACGGACTAATTCTTCATGGAACGCTTGGGCGTTAGGCGCTTTGTGGAAATATAGGTAGCCACCAAATAGTTCGTCAGCACCTTCGCCAGACAACACCATTTTAATGCCCATGGCTTTAATTTTACGTGCCATTAAATACATTGGCGTAGCCGCACGGATAGTGGTTACGTCGTACGTTTCTAAGTGATAAATCACTTCTTTAATTGCATCTAAGCCTTCTTGGAAGGTATACACAATAGGGTGATGAATTGTGCCAATGGCATCGGCCACTTTTTGCGCTGCGACTAAATCTGGAGACTCAGCTAACCCTACGGCAAATGAATGCAGTTGTGGCCACCATGCGCCGGTTTCGCCGTCGTTTTCAATACGGTGTTTTGCATATGTTTGTGTAATGGCAGAAATCACTGATGAATCTAGGCCACCAGACAATAATACGCCGTAAGGAACATCCGACATTAGCTGGCGTTTTACTGCAGCTTCTAATGCTTCACGTAATTCTTCAATGCTAGCTGGGTTATCTTTAACGGCATCAAAATCACGCCATTCACGATGATAATACTGGGTTGGTTTACCGTCGGCTGAATATAAATACTGTCCTGGGTAAAACTCAGCAACTGTTTTACATACAGGCATTAATGCTTTCATTTCAGAAGCAACGTAGAAGTTACCAGATGCATCTAGACCTGTATAAAGTGGGATAATGCCCATGTGGTCGCGACCGATTAAGTACGTGCCTTTGGCTTTGTCATACAGTACGAATGCGAAGATACCGTTCAGTTTGTCTAAAAAGTCACAACCGTATTCTTGGTACAGTGATAAGATCACTTCGCAATCTGAGTTAGTTTGATACTGGTATTTGTCACCTAGCTGAGCTTTTAACTGCTTGTGGTTATAAATTTCACCGTTTACGGCTAACACTATGTTGCCATCAAGGCTGATAAGTGGCTGCGCTCCGTGGTCAACGTCAACAATCGATAAACGTTCATGAGCTAAAATGGCTTTGTCATCAGCATATATGCCAGACCAATCTGGGCCGCGGTGACGCAGCAGTTTTGACATTTCTAACGCCACTTGGCGAAGTTTGCTTGCATCAGTTTTGATGTCTAAAATTGAAAATATTGAACACATAATACGGCTCCAGCAGCGTTGGCTAATCTTTATCTGGTTCCTACTTTGCCAGCATTTTGGTTAACTGCCAAGCTTGTTTTTTGAGATAACATCATAAATATAGCTATTTTAATGATTTTATCTCTTTTAAATATCTTTTTGTTTGAGTAATGTTTTGTTAAATGTCGTTTTTATTGATATATCTTTATTTTTATCGTGATTATGGCTATTTTTTTTAAGATTTCATAATCAAATACCACTAAAAGCCATAATTGCACTAATGCTGTGCGTATGATGTTTATTTGAACAAAAGTGGGGCTTAATGGTCATTTAACGCCTTTAACGTAGCCATAATCGTGCCTACGTGGCATGTTGATGCGCGATAATGGGGCTTCAATTCACTCGGTGATAGTCAACCAAGCAGCGCTAAACTTGTTAAGTGTTTTAATACTGGATAGGGTTATGTTGATCACTTCTGTTAGTCACTTCTGTTAGTCACTTCTGTTAGTCACTTATATTGGTCACTTATGTGTAGCAGGCAGCAAAGCTGCATTTACGTTAAGCCACATTTTATTAAGGCTGGCGCTTTTTATTGCAACACAAGAGCGTGATCCATAAAATCGCTTTATAACGGAAACATATTTAAGGAAAAAGTATGGTAGGTGAAACAAATTTAACGGCATTACTTGCATCGATGTCACCGGTATTTTTAGATGACGAATACGTTTTTTGCTCAGTGCCGGGCGGCCAATATGGCGATTATCAAACTTTATCGCCACTCGCGACGTTTCGCGAATCTGAAGGGCTGACGTTAGTATTAACCAAAGCGGCTGCTATAGAGGGCGGCTTGTCTTTTGAATCAGTATTTAAAGGCATTACCTTAACGGTACACTCTAGTCTGGATGCCGTTGGTTTAACGGCTGCAGTGGCCAATAAACTCACCGAAAAAGGCATTAGCGCTAATGTTATTGCCGCTTATTATCATGACCATATTTTTGTGCAAACAGAAAAGGCGGCTTTAGCCATCGAAGCGCTAAATGAATTTAGTAAAGTGTAAGTCAGGTTATCTAAAGGCTTAAATCAGATACTCATGACACAAAGCTTAATGACATAAATGCTAATAGCCAAATACCAATAAAAAAGCCCATCAAATACATGATGGGCCAATCCTTGGGGGGAAGGAATAGGGTAGTGCTGTACTAATCTGCAGGACGTAATTGATTAAATTCAGAACCGGCAAAGTATCCTGGCCAATCTTGGTTATTACCTAACTCTGCCGCAGCTTGGTAATACACGCCTAAATCTTGTAATGAACCGGATAAATCCCATTCAGGACGATAATGATCGCAAACGTTATGGTAACAACCCTTCATTTTGACCAGCATTGCCGTTTTGTATTGTGCGGTAGCTTCATCAAGCGGTTCGTTACCACCACCGGCAAATACTGCTGGCACGCCTAATTTAGCAAAGCTGAAGTGATCTGAACGGAAAAAGCCGCCTGATGCAGGGTTTAGCTCACCTTGGCTGGTACGATTTTGTTTAGCGACAGCGCGGTCTAAATAGTTTTCTAACTCAGACTGGCCTTTACCGACAATCGTGTAATCTTTGGTTTTACCATAAATATTGGTGCTGTCGAGGTTAAATACTGCCACGGTTTTATCAATTGGATAAATTGGGTTTGCAGCATAATAACGTGAGCCTAATAAGCCTTGTTCTTCACCCGTAGTGGCAATAAAGGTTAATGAACGGGCCAAGCCATGCCCTTGTTTAGCTTGCTGGGCAAACTGGCGGGCAATTTCTAAAATACCGGCGGTACCAGTGGCATTATCTAACGCGCCATTATAAATTTGGTCGCCGTCTTTGGTTTCATCGGTACCGATATGATCCCAATGGGCAGTAAATAAAATCTGCTCATCAGCTTGTTTGCTGCCAGCTAATGTTGCAACCACATTATAACTGTCGGCATATTCCGCTTTATTGGCAAATTCAATGCTGGCTGTTTGGGCTAAATCGACATTGAGTGAATTGGTAGCGGCGCGATCCATTAATGACGTTAATGACAAGCCCGCTTTATCGAATAAGGCCGTAGCACTGTCTAAGGTTAACCAACCTTCAACTTGGACCCGCTGATCTTGTTCTGCTTTGCTTTGAACTAAATCTTGTTGAGCACCGGTCCAGCTGTTTTCAACTACCGACCAAGGGTAAGAGGCCGGTTCGGTATCATGAATAATAATTGCGCCTAACGCGCCTTGGCGACTGGCTTCTTCAAATTTATAGCTCCAACGACCATAGTAAGTCATCGCTTTACCATTGAACTTGGCACCTTCAGGATGTGCAAAGCCTGGATCATTGACTAAAATGATGGCAATTTTGCCTTTCATGTTGAGATCTTGGTAATCATTCCAGCCATATTCAGGCGCATTAATACCGTAACCAACAAACACTAATGGCGCATCTTTAATACTCACCTGGCTACTATCGTGACGACTGCTTAACACGATATCTTGGCGGTACTGTAAATCCAACCCCGCTAAAGTAACCTGCTGTTGTTCGCTAGCGGTGTAGCTCACCATTGGAACCGGTTGCAAAAAACTGCCTTTATAAGCGCCCTTAAGCCCCATTTGGGTGAAGGCGGTAGACAAATACTCTATGGTGAGCTTTTCGCCTTGGGTTGTTGGCGCGCGACCTTCAAACTTATCCGACGATAATGTTTCAATATCGGTTCTAAAGCGTTGTTCGTCAAAGGTTACCGCTGTCACTTTAGCCGGAATAATATCGTCGGTTGCAGTGTGTTTAGCATCATCGCCGTTACATGCTGACAGTAAAGCAATGGCGCAAAAAGGAAACAATCGTTTCATGCTATATCCTGTTATTGTTATTCGTTTTTATTTCAGACAAGCATAATGAAGCAAGCCAGTGCTTGAAAACAAGTTCACTGGCTTGGAATTGTGTTACCTAATGTAAATTGTGTCTTGGGTGCTCAGTTTATTAACTGGCGGACATTAACTGGTGCTAATTAAACGACGTCGATATCGCCAGCGCAGGCAAACACATGATTTGGTCTGAAAGGTTCTTTGTCTATATCACTCATTTGGCTTACGCCAGTCGTCACCAGAATCGTTTCCAGGCCCGCTTGGAAGCCAGCCAGAATATCGGTGCGCATGTTATCGCCAATAATAACGGTGTTTTCAGAATGTCCCTGTATATGATTCAACGCCGAGCGGATAATCCACGAGCTAGGCTTACCCACATAAAATGGCATCTTACCTGTGATACGCTCAATGGCTGCACATAATGCGCCACATGCTGGGCTAAATGCCGGGCCGTGGGTGTCTGGATTGGTGGCAATAAAGCGTGCACCGCCAGCAACAAAACGAGATGCTTTATGGATCATATCCCAGTTGTAAGAGCGGGTTTCACCGACAATGACAAAGTCTGGATTAATATCCGTTATGGTGAAACCGGCATTGTAAAGTTCGTGTGTCAGTGCACCTTCGCCAATTACATAGGCTTTATTGCCGGTTTGGTGTTTTAGAAAGTCTGCCGTAGCCATGGCTGAGGTATAAAAGCAGGTTTCTGGTACATTAATACCTGCAGCGCCGAGTCGATTTTGTAAGTCTTTGCCAGTTTGAACGGGATAATTAGTGAGGATAACCAGCGGATTACCTTGTTCAAGTACGCGGTGAATAAACTTGTCGCTTCCAGGGATTAGCTTGTTGTCATGCAGTAGCACACCATCAATATCGCAAATAATATTTTTCATTCAGTCATTTCTTCCTTCAAATACAACCTGCTTACATCTAATGCTAATTCAATTCAGAAAACAACGATTAAATATAAAAAATGCCTGTTAGGTGATTGATTTACTCTTTGAGAGTTGGAGATATTGATTGCAGGTTGCAGGTTGCAGGTTGCAGGTTGCAGGTTGCAGGTAGAGGAGTAGGGGATATTGATTATGGCGTTTGTTGTTGTCGATATGGCTGCGGCCACTAACGTCCGGCGCGTCACACCAGATCAAGAGAAACGGCCCAGCCACCCCGCAACATTTTCTCTATTGACTTAAACAACAGATATGAAAAAGTCGCCATGGCGATTTATCCTGCTTTTTAGTTCATGTGTCTGACTAACGAAGCATTCTTTAACAACAAACCCTGATACATGTATGTGCCACAGTAGAAACTGTCATGATAATGTAATAGCTGAATGCTTTTTCCATTGTTGAAGAAAGATAGAGTGAAGCGGAAAAACGATAAAAGCAGGGATGAGTCACACTCCAAGAGATTAACTACTGATAACCCCCTAGAACAGTAGTTAATTCATTGAATTCAGTCTATTATTTTTATACTGATTAGGTAAATTAATTTACAATAGTGATGTTTAAACAACATTAATGATGGCTATAATGACAAATGATAAACCGTGGCTAACACAATATCCTGAGGATGTGCCCGCAAAAATAGATTCAAGTATGTATAACAATATCAATGATTTGTTTAAAGAGTCTTTTAGTGTGCATGCTAAAAAAGCAGCATATATTAATATGGGACATAGCTTATCCTATCAAGATCTCGAAAGTAAAAGTAACGCTTTTGCTGCTTATCTACAATCTGAATTAAAAATGAAAAAAGGCGAACGAATCGCCTTGATGATGCCTAATTTATTGCAATATCCCATCACTATTTTAGGAGCATTAAAAGCAGGACTCATTATTGTCAATGTTAATCCACTTTATACCCCTCGAGAATTAAAACACCAATTACGAGACTCAGGGGCCAGTGCTATTGTTGCCGTAACAAATTTTGGTAATAACCTTCAGCAAATACTGCATGAGACTAATATTAAGCATGTTATGTTAACCAAAATCGGCGATGAGTTAGCGATTCATAAGCGTACATTGGTTAACTTTCTTATCAAACATGTCAAAAAAATAGTGCCTAAATATCATATTCCCGACGCTATTTCATTGCGTAGAGCGTTAACCGAAGGCAAGAAACTTCCCTTTATTGATCCCCAAATAACAGTAGATGATTTAGCATATCTCCAATATACAGGTGGAACGACGGGTCCTGCGAAAGGGGCAATGCTGACTCATAGTAATATTATTTCTAATGTTCTACAGGTTCATGCTCATTTTAGCCCAAGAACCTTATATGATAAGGAATATGCAGTAACCCCACTTCCGCTTTATCACATTTTTGCCAACTCAGTGAGTATGATGTTTATGCTCTTTCTCGGTGCAACGAATCTACTCATTACCAACCCAAGAGATATAGATGGTTTTGTAGCAGATTTAAGTAAATATCCATTCACAATGGTTTTTGGTTTAAATACACTTTTTAATGGTCTAAACAATCATGCTGGTTTTCAAGAATTAGATTTTAGTCACGCTCGTTTTACTATTGCAGGTGGAATGCCGACGCAGAAACATATTGCTGATCGTTGGCAAGAGCTCACTGGAATGCCTGTCATAGAAGGTTATGGCTTAACTGAATGTTCCCCAGTAGTCGCTGCAGGTACTCATCAACAACAATCATTTATTTCTTCAATTGGTGTCCCTTTACCCAGCACTGAACTCCGTATCGTTAATGATGAAAATGAACCTTTAGGTCCTAACCAAATTGGTGAAATTCAAATTAGAGGACCCCAAGTGATGAAAGGCTATTGGCAACAAGAAGCCGAAACCAATACTGTAATGCATACAGGAGGGTGGTTAAGCTCTGGCGATATAGGAAGAATGGATGATGATGGGATTTTTTATATTGAAGACCGTAAAAAAGATATGATTCTAGTATCGGGATTTAATGTTTTTCCAACTGAAATTGAAGAAGTTGCAACCCTTCACCCTCACATCATCGAAGCTGCGGCCATTGGCATTCCTGATGACGTCACAGGAGAAATAGTTAAATTATTTATTGTACGCAAAGGTAATGTGACCGTTGATGAAATAAAAAAACATTGTAGAAAATATCTTACCGGTTATAAAAACCCAAGGATAATTGAATTTAGAGATGAATTGCCAAAATCAAATGTTGGCAAGATCTTACGTCGAGAATTGCGAGATTCATAGGCGCTATTACTAACGTGCTAAGGATAATCAACATATTTGGTATTGATATGAGGCGCAGCCGAACAAATCCGACGAAACCTCATTCACATGCTGACTGAGGTTCTCGTCAACGTCCATTTCAGCAATTTGGTGCGAGAAAGGCCATGTGAGCTTCACGCATTCTTGTATAAAGAGTATTCAACGGCCTCAAGTTCAGAGTTGAATCACACCTTTTGAAAGTAAAATCTTTAACTTATGTATGCCCCAAAGCATGTTTAGGCTATGGCCTGAGGCCACTAACGTCGTGGCGCTTCGCCCACACCAGAGCTAATGGGTAAAGCGCTAGTACCCCTTTGCAAACCCTCAGCGTTCCGGCAACATTTTCTGAACAGCGAAAATGTCGCGACGGAAATTAATCGAGCTTTTGGCCTCGTTCGAATCCTTCTTCGGTCAACTCTTTATAGTAAAGAATGAAAATGCTAACGCTTCCGATGGTACATCCTGTACCGCGAAAGCTAAGCTCACCATCCATGGCCAGCTCACGTATTCTTTTATAAAGAGTCTTCAACGTGCTCAAGTCCAGAGTTGAATCACACCATTTTCAAGTCAAGAAAACTAACTCGTTTTTGGCCCAAAATTTGTTTGGGCTATGGCCTACGGCCACTAACGTCGTGGTGCTTCGCCCACACCAGACCAAGAGGAAACCAACGGCTGTTCCCTCTTGGATCACCCAGCCGCCCCGCAACATTTTCGCTATTTACGAAACAACAGCTGCGAAAAGGTCGCCATGGGGTAGATCCAGCTTTTAACTTTATTAACTTTATTTTTAGTCAGCCTCGGCCTTATTCGAAAATGCTAACGCTTCCGATAGGCCATCCTTGGCCAACGAAAGCTAGCCTGACGTCCTGTCAGGCTCACGCTATTTTCTTCAACGTCCTCAAGTTCAGAGTTGAATCACACCATTTCCAAGTCAAGAAAACTAACTCGTTTTTGCACCAAAGTTTGTTTCAAATATGAACCTGTGGCCACATCATCCCAGACGAAAAATGCTAAAAAGTGCATAATTTTCGATGGGGATCGTACTGCTTAACACTTCATCAGTATCTGGCTTATAAATATCGGATAAGTATCCTGTGTAAGCCATATTTCCCACCTTTTATGTTGTGTGTACTGTATACAAAAACAGTTGTAATGGTTTTTAGTGTTTTTTTAAGTTAAACCGGCTAATAAGTAAACTAAAGTAGTACGATAAATAATTTTTTATTTTGTAATGCATTGAAATAAATGTGTTTTTATTTCCTGTTGAATATTGAGTCCACTTTTAACGCGGAACCTCGCTTTTATTTGTCAGTGGAGTTAAATAAAACTGCTTTACATCAAGAAGATAGTAAATGTAGGATGATATTAATCAATAACTTAAAAGGGCGACTTTAAATTTTTTTGCCCTTCAATAAGCTGTTATGCACTTTTTGGAGTAACCGCATGGAAGCAATAACAAATAATCTGGGTGATCCATCCTGGTGGTTCACAGGAATATTCTTCACGGTAGCGGGTGTGCTGCTTGCTAAATTTTCGCACCACATCCCTAACGTGCTAAAAAACTTACTCAAAGGTGTTATTACTCGACGGACAATTAAAATAAAAAACACACGATTCAACCAAAGCCTCGTTAACTATCAAATCGCAAGAACCAACTCATACTTTATAATTTTCATAATTATTTGCTGCCTTTATTCTACGTGGCTTGTATCAGGCTCATTTCTAATTATTGTAAAAGCTTCACCATGGCTGGCAGTGGCATTGAGCACCCCCATATACATATCTGAAATACTTTGGCTAATTCAAGATGGTTATACGAAAGAACTCGCAAGATCTCGCGGTAAAATCGCATAACAAGGCGCTCAAATCGCTCGCTTCGCTCACTGGGACTTGCTAAAGCCAGCCCCTTAGCTTAATCGTTGAACTAGGCCGCTGCGCGGAGCCAAATGCTGACTCAATCGAGTGTATTAACCTCATTGAATCAGTTAGACTTAAAAAAGAAGTGATGGAACACCATAATGACAAGGGAATTTCAATGAAATACGTACAAACCAAGCCATATTACCCGTTCAAAACTGCTCTACAGCTCAGAGCCAGCATCAAAAAAAGCAAATTCCTATAGCATAAGCGTACCAATTAACCTGGACTCGGCAACGGCCAAGTCCAACAAGCGGTTTGTGCCATGCAAACAGCGCAACGCACAAATACTAAAACGTTATATAGCAAGGAGCAGTAGTGAAAATAGTATCCTGTGACACAGAAACTTCGGATTTAGGCCCAGACTTAGCAATTATTGAAACTGAAGATTCAGGTTTTACCCTTTTAATGAGTAGAGACCCAGAAGAAGAAGATTTCGAAAAAGTATATTTTGATGATTCGGAAATTCTTGAAGGCCACGCTGCCGCTGAAATGGTTGTAAAGTTAGAGGCGGCAGACAACTTACTCGTCGGTGAGTCTCTTGATATATACAATGGAATACTCAAGGCGTTGAGAAATGCTATATAACAAGTGCATCATGGTGGGAATTTTACTCGCTGGTAAAGCGCTCCTAAAATCCCCATATGCAAAGCGTTAGTGCTCAATACTATATGAAAAACATAATTGCAGTATTTATATCCACTCTATTCTTTGGCGTGCTCACATTGGCTCATATCCTTATTTCGCTGCACTATTGGAGTGAGGAAAAATCAGCTATTGATAGCTATTTGGCAAATATCGTACAGCCGCTTTTAATCGTGATAGCGGGCTACATCTGCGTTAAAATTTCTAACGTAAAAAAATGGTGGTTTGCCGGGTTTTTCGCCATTACCACATACATCCTCCTTACTGTGTATTTGATTTTTCTAGGCCCTGGTATAGATTTTTCCACTTGGGGCCTAGCAGCAATGAAAGTTCCAGCAGCTTTAGCAGTTTTTTCGTTATTAGGCGGAGGTATCTATCAATACTATTCAACAAAGCACTAACAAGCGCATGTTGTTCGCCGCTATCGCGGCCGGACTCCTTACGCTTCACTTCAGTCGCTGCAAATGCGGGCGTTACCCATAGGGATTTTAACCTGAAACTCACGAATTAGAATTAATGTTCTAACTCGGAAATGTCCAAAAACGAGCTAGTTACTGCTTGAAAATATCTAAATTCAACTCTGAACTTGAGAACGTTGAAGAAAATAGCGTGAGCCTGACAGGACGTCAGGCTAGCTTTCGCGGTACAGGATGTACCATCGAAAGCGTTAGCATTTTCGAGTAAGGCCGAAGATGGTTACATACGCTGTCAGAAGCTCGATCAATTTCCGTCGCAATTTTTTCGCTGCTGTTGTTTGGTTAAAAAGCGAAAATGTTGCCGGAACGGCAGGGGTGATCCAAGAGGGGATTGCTGTTGATCCCCTTATGGCCCGTGCAGGGTGGAACCTTGCGATCTTAATTCAAACGAAGTTTGATAAATCGGGTGTGGGCGAAGCGCCACGACGTTAGTGGCCGCAGGCCATAAACAAGATAACATGGCCACCCACGATTGTTGCTATGATGAACAGGCAAATAAAAAGCAGATACTATAATCAGTATCTGCTTTTTATTGCTTTAAAAATCAATCGATTAAGCTGTTATGGTCTTTGAAGGTTAACTACTTTTGCGGTGTAATTAAGTACTTCTCACCAGTAGCATGTTTTGAATAACCCGCTATTGATTTTAATTGTAATACCTCAGCTAATGACACTTCATGGGTGTAGTGGCTAGCAAATGTGGTGGTGATTTCATCTGCAACACGTTTACGCATCGCCATAACCGTTTTAGTGCCTAACTTGGCTAGCGCATTGAATAGTAAGAAGCCATTAACACCCCATGCAAAACCGAAGTTACGATTTAGAGTAATAGGGCCGCGGTCTAATGCGCCATAAATATAAGCTTGCTTGAAAGTGTCAGAACCATAAACGCTGTGTTCTTTCATATCGCGCGATGCAGCCACTTCCATACAGTTAAGAATGTCACTGGTTAATTTACCGCCGCCAATAGGGTCAAACGCAATCGTTGCACCTGTTTCAATAATTGCTGCGGTTAAGTCAGCTAGGAAAGTATCACTGCTTGAGTTAACAACGTATTTTGCGCCCATGTCACGTAATAGCGTTTCTTGTTCCGTTTTACGGACGATGTTAATTAAATCGACGCCATCGGCAATACAAATACGGTTTAACATTTGGCCAAGATTAGACGCAGCTGCTGCATGAATAATGGCTTTATGGCCTTCAGCACGCATTGTTTCGACCATTGCTAATGCTGTAAGCGGATTAACAAAAGAAGATGCACCTTCTTTAGCGGTAGTGCCTTGTTTCAATTCTAGGCAGCTTTGCACATTGGCACAGAGGTACTGACGATACGTTCCACCGCCAATGACAGCAACGGTTTTACCCATTAATGCTTGCGCTGCAGGCGATGAGCCTGCTGCGACAACGGTTCCTGCACCTTCATTACCAACAGGAATGGCTTTACCGACTCGGGTTTTAACCGCTGGCATAAATTTAGCCGGAACATCCGCAATAATAGCGGGGCTTTGTTCAGTGCCTGCTTGTGTCGCAGTAGTCATATCTGCAGCGCTGAACAGAACGGCTAAATCAGACGGATTTAATGGCGCAGCTTCAATGCGAATAACCACTTCATCGGCACCTGGTTGTGGCATGTCGATGTTTTTTAACGCAAGTGTTAATTTATTGTCTTCGCTGATCAATGAAGTCAGTTGGATATTGGTATCTGTCATTGGGATTCTCTCCTGTAAAATAATTAATTCATTGAGCCAATCACTTTATGGTATTGGCTATGTTCTGTTTGTAATTGAATTCAAGCCAAACGTCAGTATTGATTGTTTTTATCGCTAATATCATTTCGTATAAATAAGTGTTATCCAGCGTTCGCCGCTTGGATTTGAGCTTTCACTTTTTGCATAAATTCGGGCATGTTTGCTAGGCGATCGGATTCCACCTGTTGGGCAATAACCGTTTGGCTCATGGCATCGTTCCACTGTTTCATGCCTGGTATTTCAGCCAGTACATCCCAGTTAAGCTGGCTCGAGCCAAACGCGCTGACTATGGTGTTGACGTAATAAACGTAGATATCTGCCATGGTGAATTGTTCGCCGGCAATCCAAGGTGAAAACTGACACAAACGACTTAAACCGGTAATGCCACGGGTTAACACTTGGCGGACCTCAGCGTTAACCGATTCAGGAACTTCGGTGCCTGAAAACGCATAAGGTATAAGTCGTCTGCTTGGCAGTTCAAAATAAAGCTCTGCCATTTTCATAATTTGACGCACAACTGCACGCTCTCCGGCATTTTCAGGGTATAGCGACGTTGCAGGGTAAGTCTCTTCGATAAAGTCGCAAATGACACTCGACTCTGAAATATTCAGTCCTTCAGTCGTTGTGATAGCAGGTACTTTGCCAGCTGGACTGACTTTCAGTAACTCGTCACTACCACCGTAAATAAGGTTTTCTTGAAATGGCAGTTGTTTGTATAGCAGTACATGTTTCACTAGGTTGTAATAGTTGCTAGCTGCAAAACCGTGCAAAGTAATCATAAGTCAGTGTCCATCATTTACGTGAAGGCTGGTGCTACTTGCCGAAAAATGCAATTAACACCTCTGTTTTTAACACGCGGCAACAGGGTTAAGGTTGCAATGTTTAAGTTAACTGTATTATTACCTGTTTCAATTTGGTTATATATAAGGGAAAATGCTAATCACTATTGCTTTTAAGACAACAATAAAGCCAAAGCACTCAGATTTAATGGAGAAGTAAGTTGGATCAACTACGTGCAATGCGGTATTTCAGTAAGGTAGTAGAAACGGGCAGCTTTACCAAAGCGGCGAGTGCGTTTAATGTGCCGCCATCATCCTTGTCTAGACGAGTTGCTGATTTAGAAAAGAGTTTGGGGGCGACCTTGTTAAAGCGTTCGACCCGAATCGTTAAACTAACCGAAGTGGGGCAAATTTATTATAACGATGTACAGCAAATATTGAATCAACTAGCGCAAAGTAATGAAACGGTTCGTAGTTACCAAACAACGCCAATGGGGCGTTTACGGATCAGTTCGATGGTGGGTTTTGGTGAAAAGATATTACTGCCGTTGTTAGATGAATTTAGCGCGTTATACCCTCAAATTATTTTAGATGTCAGTTTAAGTGACGAGTTATCAACACTCGGACGTGACGATGTCGATATTGCTATTCGCGGTGGTTACGCGCCCAATGAGCGCGTGTTAGCAATAAGACTGATGGACAATGGCTTTATTCCTGTGGCGTCACCAAGTTACATAGAGAAACACGGTGTGCCTAACAATGCGATGGAATTAACGCAACATAATGGCCTGTATTTTAAAGCGCCAACAGGGCCAACGCCTTGGTTATGTAATATGAACGGTCAATGGCATGACGTTTCAGGGCCGGCGGTGGCGATTTCAAATAACGGACCCTGGCTGGCGAAAAAGGCTTGTGATGGGGAAGGTATCTTAATGTCAACTCGATGGGCGTTAGCGTCTTATCTTGAGTCTGGTAAATTGCTAGAACTTAAGTTTGAGCATGAGTTAGCTATCACTCAACATTCTGATATGGCGGTTTACTTGCTGTATCAAAAACAGCGCTACTTAGTCCCAAAAGTAAAAGCGGCAGTAGACTTTTTAGTGGAAAGAATAAAAGTAACAAATGATCGTTAGAAAGCGCCATTCTCTTTCGTGGTGCCGTGGAGCTTCATCTCTGATACTTACTTGTTTTTGTCATTATGACTTTCAACGTAAATATTCCCTTTGAAGCAAATTAAATAATCTGTAATGGTCAAGTATTTCTGGAGAGATTTTAAGCCGCTTTTATTCAATATTCCATGCCGCTCATTTCCTACTATTTGGGTGTCAAAGTACTGCAATACGGTCTCCCAAGATTGCTCGGTAAATAAAGCAGAGTTTATTTACTCTTTCAAAATAATGATTAAAGATGGCCAGACCAAGATAAACTATCGTTAGTCTAGAAGGCATGCCTTACTTTTATAGTGTTGGAAGCTATCGCACTTCAAGTTAAAGAAGTGATGTTAATTAATTATAGGTAGGGAGTTGTCCGAGGTTGGATAATAAGCGATTAACTGTAAAAGGAGCTCGTCATGCAGTATAAAAACACTCAGCTTGGAATCGCGATGCTTTCAGTTATGGGAATTGTAACATTAGTGCTTATCTTTGCTTCGGTAACTCAACCTACCGAACCGATCGGATTTGCGTATTTAATTGTAGGTGTGGTTTCAATTCTTTTTTCAGCATTAACAATCAAAGTTGAAGATGGGAAAGTGAAATGGTTTTTTGGTCCAAAATTTTGGAATAAATCAATAAAGATATCTGAAATTGAGTCGACACAAGAGATAAGAACCAAATGGTACTATGGGCTCGGCATTCGATTAATCTCAACTGGATGGTTATATAACGTTTCTGGTTTAACGGCTGTTGAATTAAAACTTAAAGATGGCACAACGGTTTGTCTGGGTACAAACGATCCAGAAAGCTAATAAAGGCTATTAAGCAAAGTAGCTGACTTGTGTTCGTTCATTGCAAGTTTTAACCAACTATTTTCCGCCTTTTACTGTGCTCGTTATGTAGTGGTCACTACAGAACGTACAGCTTCAAAACTGGAATCCAAGTTTAATTTTCATAGACAAAATTAACACTTGAATTCGGGGAGTATGCAGCGATTGGATAGAGTCTATAAATTCAAAATTAGTAATATAGTCATAATATAAGGAAATTTATGAAATATTTAGGGTTGATATTTTTATCAATTATAAGCACGACCCTTAGCGCCAACGAAGTTGATCAAAATGGCAAGATATACAATCAGAGGGATTGTTTCTCAGGACCATTTACCAGTTATGATAATTGGATAAATTTCATGGAGAGAAAATTTTCTAGAAAGATTAAAAATCCCGAGTTATTAAAAAATAAAATGGATGGCTTCAAGAAGCAATTTGATAAGGATGAATTTAATACCTACAGCAACAACCTTTCATGTACTAATTTTACATACAATGTCGACGGGACTGATGTTCTTGGTTTTGTCATCAAACCTAAAGAGTCAACTACTGACCTACCTGTAATAGTTTACAATAGGGGCGGGAATGGTAATTTCGGTGGCGTTGTATTTGGTGCAATGATGAACAATCTTTTTCCTATAGCCAATAAGGGATTTGTGATCGTAGGTAGCCAGTATCGAGGCACATTTGGTTCACCAGATAAAGGTGAACAAGATCAATTTGGTGGTTCTGATGTCCAAGATGTTGTTGAACTAGTGAATCTGATTGGAGAGTTTGAAGGAGCTGATACAAGTAAAATAGGTATGCTTGGAGCTAGTAGAGGTGGCATGCAATCATTTCTTGCTCTAAAACAACTTGATAATATAAAAGCAGTTGCAACGATTGCACTAAATGCCGATCTAAATGCAGATCTAGCAACGCGACCTGAAATGGAAAAAGTATATAAACACCGAATTCCAGATTACAAAGGAAACGAAAACAAAAAACTCGCTGAAAGGTCAGTCATCAATTGGGTGGACAAACTCCCTTCTGGTGTTCCAATTTTATTAATTCATGGCGAAAATGATGATCGAGTCTCTGCTTCTCACTCTAAAACATTTGCAAAAGCACTAAAAGAAACTGAGATTGAGCATAAATTAGTAATTTATGATGATAATCACTTCATTTCATCTAACACCGCAAAAGCTCACAATGAGATTACCAAATGGTTTACAGAAAACATGTAAAATCGCAATGATCAATATGGTGTTAATGGGTAATTCCCCTAAAAATAGGATTTTTATTAATAACTTGCTATTGTTTCACTAGGTTTTAAGGTTCCTTTAATCGCTTATTTTAAAGGTCCGTTTTTATAGAAAATGTGGATAGCAAATGATTGATGCGGTTTGTACTTATGGTGGGCAAAAGCACACTTTTTCAATTTTGAAATTTCAGGCGTTAACTGAAACAGAAATTGAAAAGTTTAGGCAATTTTTACAATGCCCCGAGTGCAAAGGAAAAGCTTACTATCGTAAGAGAAGCTCAGACGGTAAAGCGGCGTGTTTTGGCTCTAGATATCATGTTGCAGAATGCGATGAAGGTCATTTTTCAACTCAACGAGACCGAGAGACTCGGCATAGCGTAGAAGTGAATAAAGTCATTTCAGATGCTGATATTATTAGCATTGATTTCATGTTATCAAACACCAAAAAGCCAGTTACAGAGGTGCAAACTGTTGCCTCTACATCAAGCCTCACCTCAAGCAGCCTCCCAAAAATCGATAATGCCAGTCGTAAACACAATGGCAACAATGAACAAACCAAGGTCAAAGTGCTAGGGCTGGAGAAAATACTCAATAGTCTAATGCGTGGTAGCGACTTAGCTGAGTCGAGTACTTTGATTGAGCTTGATACGGGTTATAAATTCAAAGCGAAGAATTTATTTGTTAACTTTGCCGAGGCTGAGCCAAGCGATAATGCTAAACAGGCAAAGCCTAAAATGTACTGGGGTACGATTTCGCATCTAGACAAAGAACTTGATTGGTTAAATCCATCTGATTGTACTGATGTTGGCATTCCTATCTCTAAATTTAAATCGGCAATATTAGAACGTTTCAATGTATCGGAAGGGCGTCAGTTAGAAGGTGCGGGGATTATTTTGTTTGGAAAATGTTTTTGGAACTCAAAGAAGACACGCAAGATAATTGAACTGTGGAATGCAGACAGAATTTTCATATCAGTACTTGAAGACTAATCTGTAATAAGCCGTTTAGCCATTAAAGGCATACAGACTTATATCACAATATGTTGTTTACAAAATTGAAGCAGTCTTTTGATAAATGGCATGTTTGGTTTTACAGTCGTGTTTGCCGCACTTTTGCTATTGGATTGACCTTTGAGTCGATCTTCTCTTATTTTACGCCGATTATCGGCACGGTTCGCGACTTCAGCGAACTGTTGTCGTTGTGCCAATGTCATGCTTGCCATAAAGCTCCGAAAGGGAACTTTGGGCGTGGCAGCGGCTAGGTTAGTTTTTGGTGTGCTACACATAGTTAAACTCTAGTTGGCAAATACTGGAGTACTTAATAAGACCGACAAGAGTGAGATAACATTTCATTTGTGGCGTAATTTACATTTTGCGGGCGATATCATCACATAAGTACGCTCAGATATTTATCACTTCTATAATTCCCTAAAGTATGTTTTGAGCAACTGTTTTGCTAAATGATTGCTAATAGTTTTGGCAACTATTGACTAAACGTTTGGTAAACTGCTTAGTCTTTGTTTTTATAGCTATTATTGATAACAAAAAGCCCTGAGACGATGACGACTCAAGGCTTAGATTGATGGCAATGTTGACTAGCAAGATATGCTCACCTTGCTTTTGTTTAGCGCTCAAATTCGGATTCTGTTAAATACGTGCCATACGTTTAAGCAGTAACAACCACAATATAGGTAGCAGTAAGATATAGAAAAATAGCACTTTTGCACCGATATCACCGTAGAACAAGGTGTTGTTTACAAACCTCACAATACCCATAGGATCCCATGGCATGTAATGGATATTACCGTGTAATAACATGGCGCCTAAAATCATAATGGTAATGGCAATCCATTGTCTTGCGGGCTCGTAACTTCTCACTAGAAACGCAGGGATTAACGCGGCTAAGCTGATACCAACAAAGTTCTGTGCAAGGTGAGCCAGTATTGGATATTCACTGCTATTAAACCACCACAATAAGTTACCAGCAGCAGACTGGCCAATTGCCACGATAGTTAATGCATAATAGCCAATGCTAATGCACAGGCTGAGTATGACTAATTTGATGATATTCATTTATTCCCTTATTGTTTGAACATTCCATTAACGTTTTTTGCAAAACGTTTCAGCAGCTGAGTAGAGGCTACTTTTGTAGTATTGCATTATATCGGCTAAATGCCGCATCGAGATCGGCAATTAAATCGTCGGCATCTTCAAGTCCAATGTGTAAGCGTATTAATGGTTTGCTGCTGTCCCATTGAGTAGCGGTACGGATATTGCTAATACCGAATACCCCTAAAATTAAGCTTTCGAAACCGCCCCATGAAAAGCCCATTTTAAAATGGTCCATGTTTTCAACAAAAGCAGTGACTGACGCTAAGTCGCCTTGCTTGAGTACAAACGAGAACAAACCATTACCGCCGCTAAAGTCGCGTTTAAAAAACTCGTGACCAGGGCAAGTATCGAACGCCGGATGACGGACATGATCCACTTCTGCACGAGTCGCCAACCAATTAGCCACTTTTAAGGCATTTTTATTATGCTGTGCCATACGAACCCCTAAGGTACGTAAGCCTCGCGCGGCTAAATACACGTCATCAGGCGAGGTGGTTTGGCCCATTAAGTAACTATTTTCGCGCAGTTGTTCCCAATGTTGTTCATTGGCAGTGGCGGTACCCATCATGACATCTGAATGGCCGACAATGTATTTGGTGGCAGCTTGAATAGAGATGTCGACCCCCATATCAAATGGGCGAGAATTAATCGGTGAAGCCCAGGTATTATCTAGCATTACAATGACATCATGTTCGTGAGCGATACGGCAAAGCGATGGTACATCCTGCACTTCCATGGTGATAGAACCTGGTGATTCTAAAAATAATACCTTGGTGTTAGGACGAATTAACTCACGAATGCCTGCGCCAATCATTGGGTCGTAATAGGTGGTTTCGATACCAAAGCCCGCGAGCATTTTATTGCATAAATCGCGGGTTGGTTCATAGGCGGTGTCGACCATTAATAAATGGTCGCCACTTTTTAAAAATGATAACAAAGCGCTGCTGATCGCGCCCGCACCAGAAGGGTATAACGCCGTGCCAGCGCCACCTTCAAGTTCGCATATGGCTTGTTGAAATGAAAAATGGGTTGGGGTGCCGCGACGACCGTAAAACATTTCACCGTTGGTTTTGTTTTTAATCGCAAAACGCATCTCATCCATGGTGTCGAACACCACGGTAGAGGCTCTAAATACTGGTGGATTAATAATGCCTTTAGTGAACTTTTTTTCGCGGCCAACGCTAACAATTTGGGTGGCCAGTTTATCGTCTTTGCTCATGTTGTTATTTCCATTATGTGTAGAGTCCACGGTTTATGTTTTAGCTAATGTTATTAGCAAAATATCAATGACATGGATAAATGCGCTACGGTGAATGATCTACTGATGTTCATCATCCTAGCACCAACAAACCTAAATAAAAGCGCCTAAATGCTGTGGTTGACTATTTTTCATCACTCAAGGGTAACGTCAGGCATATTTCAACCCCTTCAATGTCGTTCTCTATTATGTTGGTTGCTTTAATGCTGCCATGGTGAAAGTCGGTAACTAATCGGGCAATGTATAAGCCTAAACCAAGATGAGGCTTACCATTAATACCTTGAGGCCTGATAGACACCATAGATTCAAAAATTTGGCTGTTCATGTCTTTTGGCAGTAAAGGACCAATGTTACTGACTTTTAATATTGCCTGTTTATGATATTGGGTCAGGCTGACGGTGATGGCGCTGTCGGGCTGATGAAATTCAATGGCGTTGTTGATCAGTTTATCCATTAATTGGGCGATGTATTCCGGTACACCGTCGCAAGACATGGCTTTATCTTCAATGTGGATGCTAAAGAGCTGGTCTGGATAAGTCATTTGATAGCCTTGCATACAACCGCTAATCACTTTCTTTAATGAAAAACGACAGCTTTCAGCTTGGGTTAAACTGGCTTCCAAGCGAGTTGCTTCGCTTAAGTTATTTAAAATAAGGTGTAGGCGGCTGACACCTTCTTGGGCACGGCTAACATATTTTTGTGATTGCTCGTCCAGTTGTTGCAAGCCTAAGTGTTCAAGTGAGCTGCGCACCACGGCAACAGGGGTTCGAAGTTCGTGCGATAAACGCGACGACATGTTTTCTAAATAATGAGTGTATTGCCCAAGGCGGCTGACAATACTTGAAAAGCTGCGTGACAAATCACCGATTTCATCTCGGTTTTTTGATGCCACAATCTGCTGTCTTACTCGGCCCTGGCTGTCGATGGCGAGTTCAGCCTGATCACGTAAACGGCGAATGCGGCTTGAAATACTCGAGGCAAAAATAAACAAGGCTAATGTGCCCATGCTCATAATAGTTAATATGACGTTAAACAGTTTTTCCAGGGCGCGGTTACGCAGGCTGCGAATGCCGTGAGTGGTTTCTTCTGCAATAACTACCCCCATGACTTTATCGTCAATCCATATAGGGCTTGCTGCGGCTAATACTACGGCTTTGTTGTCTGGGGTTAAGCGCCATGTAGAGCCTTGTTTGCCGCTTAAGGCTTTTTCAATATGGCTGCCAGTGAGTTCAGTTGAATCTTGCAGTGAATCGATAAAGTCTTGTGGCGGTCGAGTTAATATTTTGTAGTATAACGGCAGAATATATTGCTGCTTAAAGTGCAGCCAAAACGACTCAGGTTGATTGACCTCGATATCATCTGCCCAGGTGTTGGACGATGAACGAATATCACCTGATTTTGCCAGCACGCGGCCATGATTATCGACGACCCAAATACGTGAGCTGTTGTGGCTCATGCCTTTAATGATATTTTCAATTTCAGGCGAGGGCACTAACACCGTGCCTAAACTGGCTACTGAATCTGTGGCTGAGGTACCAATAACATTCACTAATTGACGTGTTTTTGTATCGTTTACATTATGAATCGCAAAACCTAATTTACTGCCTACCATTTCAAGTGGCAGTCTAAATTCAATATTGTATCCCTTGTCTGTTTTTAACCACTGGCCTTGAATACGTGACTCGGGGGTAACGGGCATTGATTGGCTGGGGTCGGCGGGTAATTCAAACGCACTAAGCCAACCACTTTTAGTATTGGCAATAATATAACGCCTGAACTGGCCGTCTGGTGATTGAGTCGCCATGACTAAGTGATCGTTTCTATCAATGCGTAAGCTTTTACGGTTACGGAAAATCAGGTTCGGGTCATTGACGTTGAAAAATCCGTATAAATAGCCGCCGTATTTGCCCACCATATGGCTAAAGCTAATATCGATTGGCTCAGTTTCGCTGCGCTGATAAATAACATGTTTGTTTGAATAGTTGAGGGTGCGATGTTGGTATAAGTCCCAGTCACTCAGTTTACCGTCGAGTTGAATGGGCCCAGCTAACGGGTAGGCGTATAAGTCGCGGCCTTTTTCAACTTGGTTTAAAAAGCTGGCTTGGTTATCAAATAATTTTGGTCGCTCATGTAGCGCCGTAGCAAGCGCTTGAGTGGTGCCTTCAAGGGTTTTTTCTTGGCCATAACGCAGGTACTTTTCCATTTCCCACACGTATTCATACCCAAGCCATGGTAGGCAGAGTAAAAACAGCGACAAAATGACGACCTTGGCACGCAGCCCTATCGGTAAATTCATCTGTTAGATATTGTCCCAGCGGTAGCCCATGCCATAAACGGTATCGATACAGTCAAACTCAGCGTCGATAACGATAAACTTTTTCCTAATGCGCTTAACGTGCGAGGTGATTGTGCTGTCGTCGACGTAAATTTTAGCTTCTTGCATTAAATCCTGACGGCTACGCACATGTCCTGGATGTTTGGCCATGGCATGAACCATCCAAAACTCGGTCACGGTCAGTTCAATGGGTTGCGATTTCCAATATACCTGAATGCGATTGCCATCGATGGTGAGGTGGCCGCGCTCAAGTAAGTTGTCTTCTATTGGGCTTGAACCGATTAATTCTGAACGGCGAAACAGGGCGGCAATACGGGCCATTAAATGGGGGAAACTGACTTCTTTTGTTAAATAATCATCGGCCCCTAAACGCAGACCACACACGGTGTCAAAGTCACTGTCGCGTGCAGTTAAAAAGATGATTGGTAGGCTGCTCGACATTGCACGCAGTGCCTGGCATAGGGTAAAGCCGCCGTCTATTTCATGCTCTAAACCAATATCAATAATGGCTAGGTCTGGTAAGCGGGCATTAAAGGCGAGCATGGCTGCGGGGCGATTTGCATAGGCTTGAACACTATACCCTTGCTGTTGCAGGACATCTTTGTAGTTTTCGCGGATAGCGGCTTCGTCTTCAACAATGGCAATTCGTTTCATGGGATGATTTCAATTAATAGGCTGATAATTAGATACAGTACTGACTATACAGGATTTTATGGTCCAAAAAAGCCGTTGACGGCAATTGCCATATTGTTGCCACATTTGATCGCCACATTGCCATTTTTGCTCCCCAATAAAGCCACCTATGAGGTGTTTAATAGCGACATAGAGTTAATCAGCAACGCATTAACTCATGTATTGATGATAACCATCATTTTTTAAACAACCACTTTAAACAACCGCTAAAAGGGATTCTTTATGAAAAAGCAACTTATTGCCGCAACAATTATTTCTACCATGATGATTTCAAACGTCAGTTGGGCAAATGACAATGACCATGGCATGAGCGAAGAGCGCGAACACACAGAAGAGCTAGTGGGTTTGAGCTCTGGGATTTTACTCGGTGCTGTTATCGGCGGCCCAGTGGGTGCCATTATTGGTGCATTTACCGGTACGTTTATTGGTAAGTCGGTTGGCGATGAAGCAGAACTCAGCGTCCAGAAACAACAATTAGTGCAGCAAGAACAAAAATTAACGCAAACTAACGAGCAATTAATGGCATTGAGCACTAAGCAGCAGTCGTTGGAGCAAGTGTCGGAGAAATATTATCAATTACAGTCTAACTTGGCTGAACAAAAAGCGAATCAACAACAAACGCTTAATGAGTTAACCATTGGAATGAATGTGCAGTTTAAAACCGGTTCGAGCCATATTGAGCCGTTATTTGAACAACAATTAGATAATGTGGCTTACATGATGAGCTTGTCACCAGAATTGACCATTGATTTAACCGGTTATGCCGACCGCCGTGGCGATAATGATTTCAACCAAGCCTTGTCTGAACAGCGTTTAGCTGAAGTGACACAATACTTAGTTACCCAAGGCATTGCCCGCGAGCGTTTGCATGGACAGGCTTATGGTTCAACGTTGCCAATGCACCAGGAACAAAATTTTGAAAACGACTTTTTTGATCGTCGGGTGACGCTCAAGTTATTAGCCCCAGGTGCTGAACTTGCTGCTAACTAAATTTACACGTCGATTTTCCTTTTTGTTTTGAATATTACCCATCTAGGCGCAAACATTGATGTTGTAGCCTAAATGGGTGAGGAGCTAGTATGCGCCCGTTGTTTTTAATCTCACATTTGTCTATTAAACCTGTTTGTAAATCGCTGTGTTTTGGTTTGTTGTTTGTCATTTATGCCAGTATTACAACGGCATTTGCATCACCGTCTGGGTATCAAGATGACGATATCACTCAAGGAACATTAGAGTACTTTCAACAAAATCAAGTGATACAAGCTTTTGCGCTAGATACACAAGTGAGCATGGATGTGTCGGGATTACTCAATCGGGTCACCGTTAAGCAAGTGTTTATCAATGATTCTGATCAATGGGTGAATGGGCGATACCTATTTCCGTTACCTGAAACTGCAGCTGTCGATAGCATGCAGTTACGCATTGGCGACAAAGTCATAGCAGGACAAATACAACCTAAAAAACAAGCATTACAGACTTTTGAAACTGCCAAGAAACAAGGTAAACAAGCGAGTTTGTTACAGCAACAACGACGCAATTTGTTTACCTCAGATGTGGCCAATTTAGGACCACACGAGCAACTCGTGGTAGAAATTAGTTATCAACAAAAGGTTGAGTATCGTGATGGGCTGTTTAGTTTACGTTTTCCATTAGCGATAACACCGCGTTATAACCCGCAAGCAGATCGCACTACCGAGCAGCCGCCATTGGCCATGCCATCGAGCGCTAATACGGCGATGTCTGTTAAACACGTCAGGCCGGAACTAAATGTGAAGATGCAGGTGAACATTGATGCCGGTTTTGAACTAACGTCATTAAACAGTCTTTATCATCCGATTAAACAGTCTATTGCCGGTAATCATTACAGTGTTAACTTTGACGGCAAGCAAATTGCTGACCGTGATTTTGTGCTGCAATGGCAAGCTAATGTAGGGGCAGTACCACAAGCAGCGACGTTTTATCAAACCGGTAAAACCCATGTAGCTGACAATAGCGATGAGCGTTCAGAAACAGCACAAAGACAACCTAATCCGGTTGATAACAATATGTACTCGCTAGTGATGTTAATGCCGCCGAGTGTGGAAGTAAGCGAGCAACACCTTATTGCCAGAGAACTGATTTTAGTTATCGATACGTCTGGTTCTATGTCTGGCCAGTCTATTACTCAAGCCAAGCAAGCATTACAGTTCGCACTAGCGGGACTACGTGACATCGACAGCTTTAATATTATTGAATTTAATAGTGACGTAACAATGTTATCTGCCACGCCATTGTCGGCTAATAGCCGTAATATTTGTAAAGCAAACCGATTTATTCAGTCATTAGATGCTGATGGCGGCACCGAAATGCGCAGTGCATTACAAACTGCGCTGGTGGACAGCGTACAGCAAGATTCAGATCAAACCGATGCTCACAGCGAAATGTTACGCCAAGTGATTTTTATGACCGACGGTGCCGTTGGCAACGAACATGAGTTGTATCAGCTTATTAATGATCAATTGGGTGACAGCCGATTATTCACGGTCGGTATTGGCTCTGCACCGAACTCCGATTTTATGCGCCGAGCGGCAACAATGGGGCGAGGAACATTTACCTATATTGGCAATGAGTCTGAAGTGCAGCAAAAAATTGAACAATTACTTAATAAAATTGAGCAACCCGTGCTGACCAATATTGGCTTGTATTATCTTGATGGCAGTGTCCCGGATTATTGGCCGACCACCATTAGCGATTTATACCAAAATGAACCCCTTTGGGTAAGCATTAAATCGGCGTCACACCAACAACAGCCCATCATAGTGTCTGGCAATATTAATGGTCAATATTGGCAACAACAACTTGATTTTGAAGAGAACCAAGCAGCTAAGGGGATTGATTTGTTATGGGCAAATGCGCAAATAACATCACTTGAGCTTTACAAAGACAATGCCAGCCGCGACCGCGTCAATAAGCAAGTAGAAGCATTAGGCTTGTTGTATCACTTAGTGACCAGTCAGACCAGTTTAGTTGCGGTGGATGTGACACCGGTTAACCCATTAATTGATAGCCCTATAGATGTGCAGTTACAGCCGCATATGCCCCATGGATTAAATGCTGCTCAGTCGTCGCAAGTATTGCCACAAACCGGTACCGCTAGTCGATTATGGTTATTAATTGGTTTTAGTTTGCTTGGCTTAGGATTGTTGCACTATTTATGGTTAAGGCAGCGCTTACCAGGCCAATTGTTAGTGATTGAATCACATGATTAAACAGGAGCGGAAATATGCAGCGAACAATATCACCGACCAAGCATTGGATTGCGATTGTGCTTCTAAGCGTACTGGGATGTGCATTATTATTACAGGGAGGTTATATGCAAGCTAAAGCCCATTTTGCCCAGTTTTTAATTGAACGGGCTTTTGAAAAAACCTTGGCAGATAGCCAACCACATAAACCCTGGTCTTGGGCAGACACTCATCCGGTGGCTAAGATGCGTGTGTTGCAACAACACAATGATAGCCTGCAACCTTTAGGCAGTGACTTGTACGTATTAGCGGGGGCCTCTGGGCGTAATTTAGCCTTTGGGCCTGGATTGATGTTAGCGGGGGCGGCGTTGGGTGAGCAGGGCAATATGATTATTGCCGGCCATCGAGACAGTCATTTTATGCGTTTACAATACGTTAAGGTTGGCGACATGATTGAGCTTTATAGTACTGCAGGTGAGCGAGTGTTATATCAAATTACTACCACGCATGTGGTGCATGAAACCGACTTAGATGTGCTGGCTCCCACAGCAGAAAGTCATTTAACCTTGATAACCTGTTATCCGTTTGACCAACTGAGTGGCAATGCCGAATATCGCTATATTGTTGAAGCTAAACCCATCGATACAAAACCGCGATACAGTGTGAGTTAGCTATTTATGGCCACTCGTCTTAATTGCAATAAAAAAGCAGAGCCCAATAGGACTCTGCTTTTTTGTGTCAGACAACCTGTAATTAGGCTCTCATTGATTTTTCACCTCGGGCTAAACCAACCACACCAGAACGCGATATTTCAATCACTTTGGTCATATCGGTGATCGCATGGATAAACGCATCAATTTTATCGCTGGTTCCGACCATTTGGATCGTATAAATATTGGCGGTAACATCAACGATTTGGCCACGAAAAATATCCGCAGTGCGTTTGACTTCTTCGCGTTGATCGCCTTGAGCTTTCACTTTAACTAAGGCAATTTCACGTTCAATATAGGCCGACTCGGTAATGTTAGCCACTTTCAAAATATCGATAAGCTTATGCAATTGTTTTTCAATTTGCTCAAGAATATTGGCATCAGCAATCACGGTAATATTTAAGCGTGACAAGGTCACATCTTCAGTCGGCGCAACGGTTAAGCTTTCGATGTTGTAACCGCGTTGAGAAAATAATCCCACCACTCGTGACAATGCGCCTGGTTGGTTTTCAAGTAATACAGAAATAATACGACGCATTAGCTTTTCTCCGTTTTGCTTAGCCACATTTCGTTCATCGCACCGCCGCGAATGAGCATTGGGTACACATGTTCAGTCTCGTCTACGCTGATATCAACAAACACTAACTTATCCTTCATCGCCAAGGCTTCAGCCAGCTTAGATTCTAATTCATCTGGATGATTAATGTTCATTCCCACATGGCCATAGGCTTCAGCAATTTTGGCAAAGTTAGGCACAGAATCCATATAAGAATGGGAATGACGACCTGAATAAATCATGTCCTGCCACTGTTTCACCATGCCAAGGAAGCGGTTGTTTAAGTTGATAATTTTAACCGGAGTATCATATTGCAGTGCCGTTGAAAGCTCCTGAATATTCATTTGGATAGAACCATCACCCGTAACGCACACTACAGTCGCTTCAGGGAACGCCATTTTAACGCCCATTGCCGCAGGTAAACCAAAGCCCATGGTGCCTAATCCACCTGAGTTAATCCAACGGCGTGGTTTATCGAACGGATAATATAACGCGGCAAACATTTGATGTTGGCCGACATCCGACGCCACATAAGCGTCACCATTGGTGAGTTTGTACAATGTTTCAATAACTTGCTGTGGTTTGATTCTATCTGTAGTGCGATCGAACTCTAAGCTCTTTCGTGAACGCCAAATTTCAATGTCGCTCCACCATGCTGCCATAGCTGTAGCATCATTGGTGTCCTTGGATTCATCAAGTAGATCTAACATGCCGTCTAAAATATTGTCGGCAGAGCCAACAATTGGAATATCGACCCGAACCGTTTTAGAGATAGAAGATGGATCAATATCGATGTGTAAAATGGTGGCGTTAGGACAATATTTTTCAACATTGTTGGTGGTGCGGTCGTCAAAACGGACCCCAATACCAAAGATTAAATCGGTGTTGTGCATTGCCATATTCGCTTCGTATAAACCATGCATTCCTAGCATGCCTAAACTCTGCTTATGGGTGCCAGGAAACGCGCCTAAGCCCATTAAGGTACTCACGACAGGGATGTTTAAACGTTCGGCAAGGGCAAGTATTTGTGCATCACAACCCGAAATAACCGCGCCACCACCGACATATAATACCGGTTTTTTAGCCGCTAACAGGGCTTGCAAACCGCGACGAATTTGGCCTTTATGACCCGATGTAGTGGGGTTATACGAACGCATTTTAACGCTGTCCGGATAAACATAATCATGCAGTATATCTGGGCTTAAACAGTCTTTAGGCAAATCAATGACCACAGGGCCAGGGCGACCGGTAGCGGCAATGAAAAAGGCTTTTTTAACCGTTTCTGGAATGTCTTTTGCGTCTGTTATTAAAAAACTGTGCTTAACGATTGGGCGAGAAATACCAATCATGTCGCATTCTTGGAAGGCATCATTACCAATCAAATTACTCGGCACTTGACCAGACAACACAACCAGTGGGATTGAATCCATGTAAGCAGTGGCAATACCAGTAATAGCATTGGTGGCACCAGGGCCTGAAGTGACTAACACGACGCCAACTTTGCCAGTTGCACGGGCATAACCATCAGCCATGTGCACAGCGGCTTGTTCATGACGAACTAGGATATGTTCAATACCAGATATTTTATGCAGAGAATCATAGATGTCTAATACCGAACCACCGGGATAACCGAAGATATGGCTGACACCTTCATCTATTAATGAGCGCACGATCATACTCGCGCCAGAAAGCTTTTCCATGAAATGAATCCTTGTTAAGTTACCGTATGGTAAACAGTATCTTGTATACAACGACGGTAATCGTTTTAAAAAATAAGTTTGAAGGATAATCCAAACTCGAAGATTGAAATTGCTGTCGCAATATTCAATGGCTGGTTTCATTGTTACTGAACAAGTAACTAGCCTCCATCTTATGTAAATTTATTTTTACTGCAACCCCTTTAGTTAATTATTTTTCAAGGTTGAAATCATTTCATGTTTATGAGCTGTTTTTTTGTTGTTGTGATGAGTTTGATGTTTAAGTGCTGCTATTTGCTCGGCGAAAGGGGATTGATAGTGTCTATCACCAATAATAAGGCAATAAAAAGACCACTAAAATAGTGGTCTCTGCATAATGTTATTTCAGAAATATTTTGCGTTATTCAGTTTTAGGTAAGGTACTTTGAAAAAACTGACATAATCCGACTAGCAATATTGCGCCAAGCATCAGCGCTGAAAAGGGCACGGCAGTACCATCATAAAAGTACGCCAACAGTGGCCCTGCTACTGCACCAAAACCAAATCTTAGCGTACCAATGACGGCAGTTGCGGTGCCGGTTTCTTGCTTGAACTTCATTAATACAATGGCGTCTGCATTGACCGACATTACCCCGAGCGAACCCATTAAAGGGATAAGCATTAACACGGTAAAATGATAACTTAAATCAAGTAAATTAACCGCTAGTAGGCCGGTTGCGGCAATGACGCCGAAGAATGTTGCTACGTGTAACATCCGTTTTGAGCCGAATCGGGTTACCACTCTAGAGTTAACAATATTGGCGAGCATCAAGGCTCCCACATTGGTGCTAAATAAAATCGCAAACAGCGATTTATCTAAATTAAACACTTCCATGTAAATAAATGGCGAAGCGGTTAAGTAACAAAAGAAAGCAAATGACGTTAATACACCGCTGGATAAATTCAGTTTGACGCCATTGCGAGCAAAGACTGTGTAGTAACCGCCTAAAAATGTCTTTTGACTGCGACTGCCAAGATCTTTATCGCTGGGCATTTTTAGTTTAAATAATACTAATACCAATAATGTGATGGCATAACAACTTTGGCTTAAAAAGATAAGATGCCAATCACCGAGCTCCATAATTAAACTGCCTAAAGTAGGGGCGAGCAATGGTGCTAACATCATGATAAGACTTACATAAGACATACCTTTGGCGGTGTTGTCGCCATAGATCTCTTTAATATAACCCGGTACCACAACCGTGGCAGCTGCGCCAATGAGAGCTTGTGCAAAACGCAATATTAAAAACTGTTCAATACTGGTACTAAGTGCAATTAACAAGCTGATAATGGTGAAACCTAATAACCCAAAAATCACCAGTGGTCGACGACCAATTTTATCGGCAAGGGGGCCAAAAATCAGCATGCCTAAGGCATAACCTGCAAGATAAATACTGAGTGACTGTTGTACTGTGGTGATGTCGGTCTCAAAACCTAATGCCAGCATGGACATTGCCGGTAAGTACATGTCTATGGCTAAAGGCGTAATGGCGACAATAGCGGCAAGCATAGGGATTAGCATCGCTAAGTGGGGAATACCCGCAGAGACTGGAGACGAGTCGAATTTTGATGGCGATACCACGTGAACCTCATGTGCTTTAGGTGTTGCAGACGATGCTAATTTAATCAACGCTAGTTTACCACGATATTAGACATTTACTGCGGCTGATTTTGTAATGAATAATATGTACAGATTGTGCTTACATTTTCATTATATTGATTTTTATTGATGGCACATAAATGCAACATTATTGTCATTAAAGCTTCATTGTTTTTGATTAGATTATTCGCTTTAGATTACCAACCTCTATTCGGAACTTTAGTTTATGATGCGCTTTGTTCAAGGAAAAACGGCACTGTTAGTGTCTGCAATAATGACCACCATGCTACTAACAGCGTGCGATGGCGATGACGGCCAAATGGGCTCAAAGGGTGATAGTGGCGTAGATGGAGCCAGTGGTAATAATGGTTTATCTGCTTTGGTTAGTGTAACCCCTCTTGCTGTAGGTCATGCTCAGTGCGCGTTTGGTGGTCAGCAAATTGACACTGGATTAGACACTAATAGTAACGGCGTATTAGAGATGAGTGAGGTTGATAGCAACCAAACTCAAACGATTTGTAATGTTACCCAAAATACTTTGGCAGTTGATTTAGTGGGGCGTTATCAGTCTGGTGTTTATGGCTTAAGTGCTGCAGAAATTGTCGATTATCATCCGTTGAGTCAGAGCGCCTTTGTGGTGAATGCTCAAAGTGGCAAAGTAGATGTACTCGATTTATCGACATTAACTCAAACAGCCGTTCAAGATGAAGCAGGCTACAGTTTAAATAATATTGCCAAAAAGACCGAATTGAATATTAGCGTCGATACCGGGTTAACCTTACTGGGCGCCGTGAACAGTGTCAGTGTCTCGGGTAATTTGTTAGCGGCAGCCGTTGAGCGAGGCGATGCGTTAGGTAACGCTACTCAAGGTAATGGTATAGTGGCGTTCTATCGATTATCTGAAAGCGCGTTACCCGTTTATTTGTCGTTTGTTGAGGTGGGTGCATTACCTGATAATGTCACTTTTAGCCCTGACGGTAGTGTGTTGTTAGTTGCCGATGAAGGTGAGCCTAATAGCGCTTATGATGTTGACCCTGAAGGTTCTGTTGCGTTAATTGCCATTGTGGGTGGTGTGCCAGCAACCACGGCAACTGTCATTGATTTTAAAGATTTTAATATTGGTGGTACGCGTAATTCAGAGCTTAATCCATTGATTAAAATTAATGGTCCTGGCGCGAGTGTGGCGCAAGATTTAGAGCCTGAGTACATTTCAGTGTCAGCTGACAGTCAATTTGCGTATGTCAGTTTACAAGAAAACAATGCTATTGCTGTGATTGATATAGCAACAGCAACGGTAAAGCGTATTATTGCATTAGGGCTTAAAGATTTTGGTTTAGACGCTAATAAAATTGATGCCAGTGACAAAGACGATGCCATAAATTTACAAGCTTACGAAGGTGTTTATGGTATGTATCAGCCTGATACTATTGCTAGTTATCGATGGAATAATACTGATTTTATCGTAACGGCCAACGAAGGTGATGCCCGCGACTATGACGGTTTTTCTGAAGAAGCTCGAGCTGAAGATTTGAATTTAGATCCTAACCATCCGCAGTTTGCTGCCGCACAAGATAAAACCCAACTTGGGCGCTTAAAAGTCACCACGAGTATGGGCGATGAGAATAATGATGGCTTAATGGATAAAATAGTCGCTTACGGTGGCCGTTCATTTTCGATTTGGACTGCAGAGGGGCAACAAGTTTTTGACAGTGGTAGTGATTTCGAGCGTATTACCGCGGCGTTATTAGCGATGAACTTCAATAACAACAACGATGAAAACAAAGGTGATAGCCGCAGCGACGACAAAGGTCCGGAGCCAGAGGCATTAGCTATTGGCCAAATAGGTTCACATACTTATGCCTTTATTGGTTTAGAACGCACCGGTGGTTTTATGATCTACGACATTACTAACCCTTTTGCCGTATCGTTTGTCGATTATGTTCGTAATCGTAATTTTGATGCCGACTTTGCCATTGATACCGACACCGGCGAAGTAGAAGGTGATGCCTCTTTAGCGGGTGATTTAGGTCCTGAGGGGATGAAGTTTATTGCTAGTCAATACAGCCCTACCGGATTGCCATTATTGTTAATTGGTAATGAAGTCAGCGGCACCACTGTGGTATATCAATTACGTTTACAGTAACGATATCGCTACTTCTGTATCATTACGGCTATTTTATATTAGCCACAAATTAGTAACTCAAAACGCCAAGTCTAACTCGCTTGGCGTTTTTTATTGGATGAAATTTTATTTATCGTTGGTGAATATGTCGTAATTAATTTGAAATAAAACTATGATAACAACCTGCTTTATTATTATTGAGGTTGTTGTGTTACTGAGTCGGTTATATGGATTTATGCCTGGTTTAGAAACCTTTTCTCGTTACGAGCGAAGCTGGCTTAAAGATGATGTTCGTGCTGGTTTATCTGTTGCTGCAGTCGCTTTACCCGTGGCAATTGCGTATGCGCAGTTAACGGGCGTGAATGCAGCTGTAGGTTTGTATTCATGCGTGTTGCCGATGCTCATCTACGCCTTATTTGGCACCTCAAGACAACTAATCGTTGGCCCTGATGCTGCAACATGTGCGGTAATTGCCGCCGTTGTGACCCCTCTAGCGGCCGGCGATAGCCTAAAACATTGGCAATTAGTGATGACCATGACCGTGATGACAGGGTTTTGGTGCTTGATTGCAAGTCGATTTAAATTAGGCGTGTTAGCCGATTTCTTATCCAAACCCATTCTGATGGGGCTGCTTAACGGTGTCGCCATTACCATTATTGTGGGGCAATTCTCAAAAATATTCGGTTTTACCTTTGATGAAAAATACTTGCTTGAACGCCTAGGCGGTGCGCCAAGTTATTTATCACAAACTCACATACCGACATTGATGATGGCCATTCTCACTGTGGTTGTTTATTTTGTGATGAAGCGGTTAAAACCGACATGGCCAGCATCAATGTTTGCTATTGCAGTCGGTGGTGCATTGGTGTGGGCTTTTCATTTAACCGATTATGATGTGGCGGTTATTGGTAGCGTGGCAGGTGGCTTGCCATCATTTCAAGCTCCTGTGTTTAACATTGGTATTGCGCGTGAATTAGTGATGCCGGCACTCAACTTAGCCATGGTCAGTTTTGTGAGTATGATGCTGACCGCGCGCAGTTTTGCCGCTAAAAATGGTTACGACATTGATGCTGACAAAGAGTTTAAAGCCTTGGGCTTAGCCAATATTGCTTCTGCATTATCGCAAGGTTTTGCCGTGAGTGGTGCCGATTCTCGTACTGCGGTAAACGATGCGAATGGCGGTAAAACTCAGTTAGTGTCGGTGATTGCTGCAGTGTTAATCGCCGTAGTGGCGGTGTTTTTAACCGCGCCGTTAGAGTTTATTCCCAGCGCAGCGCTCGGGGTAGTATTAGTGATAGCGTCTGTGCACCTTATCGACTTAAAAGCGATTTGGGGCCTACGTTTACGTGATCGCCAAGCATTTTATTTAGCTTTAACCACTTTCCTCGCAGTACTTTTTATTGGGGTGATTCCTGGGATCACCCTTGCAGTGTTATTAGGATTGTTTCAGTTTCTTCGTACGGTTATGCGACCGACGGATCAAGTGTTGGGACTGGATGCTAAAGGCATTATTCGCAGCTTAGATAGCAGCGACAAAGCCGCATCGGTACCTGGCGTGTTTATTTATCGGTTCAATTCTCCGCTAACCTATTTTAATGCCACCTATTTTAAACGCCGTTTACTGGAACGCTTTGCTCGGCAGAACCAACTTGAAACGGTCGAATGTGTGATTATAGATGCGGTACCCTGCTTTACTCATTTAGATTTAAGCGTAATGGCAATGCTGACCGACATCGATGTGTTATTAAGAAAGCGTGGTGTCAGTTTAGTGTTGGCAGGGCGTAAGCGGCAGTTAATTAGTTGGTTTGAACAAACTGATATGGTGTCTGGCGAAGAGGGTATTACCATTCGTTCAGATTTATATCTCGCCTTAAAAATGCAACAAAGTCATGTTGCAGCGTGTGAAGCACAAAAGCTTGATGATAGTCATAGCGATGATTCAACCGAGGCCGTATTAACACATAGTCAAATTTAACCATTAGGTTTAGCTGGTACTGTGTGTTAGCTTGGTTTAAGTTTATGAATTTTAATGATTTTAATAAATGTTGTTCATGGCGGTTTTATTCTATAAAATCGCCGAAAATAACCAAGGTATGGCAATCATACTTTGTAATGACGCCCCCTCGAAAATCAGGCCCTTAATTTCCTTTCTGTGCCCTTGAGTAAAGTAAAAAGCGTAGTCTTTCTGTTGGATGTGGCATATATGGTTTCGCAAGTAAGTGAAGCAATGCTGGATGTGATCGCAGATGCGTTAGTCGATAAAGGGTATATCCTTTTATCTGATATCATTCCTGATTATGTAAGTTTAGCCTTGCTTGAAAAAGTGCAAGCTCAGCAAGATATTGATTTTAAAAAAGCCGCCATTGGTCGAGGGATTGAACAACAAATCAATACTGAAATTCGCTCGGATAAAATTAGCTGGTTAGACAATCAAGATCATATTGACCGTGAATATTTATCGATTATGAGCCAATTGAAAGACGGGCTAAATCGTCGTTTGTTTATGGGGCTGTTTGACTTTGAAAGTCACTATGCTGTTTATGAGCCTGGTGCTTTTTATAAAAAACATGTTGATGCGTTGCATGGCAGCCAAAATCGTATTTTATCGACCGTATTTTTCTTGAATCCAGATTGGCAACACAGCGATGGTGGCGAATTGATCATTTATGATGAGTTTGATGCACCTTTAGAAGTCGTTAATCCTAAAATTGGTACCTTGGTATTGTTTTTAAGTGAACGCTTTCCGCATGAAGTCAGGCCGACCACAAAAACCCGTAATAGTATTGCCGGCTGGTTTAGGGTGAGTAACGCGAATCACGGTTTTTAATTCTACCGTTGGCAAGGGATCCGTCTTTAGTGATTGGTTGTAGCAACAGCAAAACAATGTTTTTACGCGATAGATAAAAACATTGTAGTTGCTGGCTGTAAATCTATATGCAGTTAAGGTAATGTAACCTTTTACTATAAGGAGCGTTAATTTGAGCTGGATTAATAGACAAGATTGCTTAATGGGCGAACATGTTATCCTAGAGCCATTGTCTTTCGATCACGTTCCTGGATTAACTGTGGCTGCCAGTGATGGCGATTTGTGGACATTATGGTTTACGCAAATTCCTAATGCCGATGGTATGAAAGCGTATGTCGAGCATGCTTTAGCTTGTGAAAACAAAGGCGAAGCGGTCGCGTTTGCGGTGCGTGATAAAGTCTCTGGCAATATTATTGGTTGTACTCGAATTTGCCACTGGGACCAACCTAATCGTAGACTCGAAATAGGCTACACTTGGTACGCTAAATCTTATCAACGTAGTGCTATTAATACTGAGTCCAAGTTATTATTACTCCGCTATGCATTTAATACCTTAGATGCTATCGCGGTCGAATTCAGGACGCATTGGCATAATCATGCCTCTCGAAACGCTATCGCACGGTTGGGTGCTAAGCAAGATGGCATTATACGCAATCATAAAATTCAAGCTGACGGGACTATTCGTGACACCGTGGTGTTTTCGATTATTGAAACCGAATGGCCTCAAGTTGAACAATTTTTAACATCTCGTTTAGCGCATTATCAATCGTTAACTTTATCTCCAAATTTCTAAAAACGAAGGGAAACAACCATGAACAAATCTGCTATGTGGGTTTTTACTGTGTCGGCTATATGCATGAGTGTAACTGCACACGCAGAAGATGCTGCAGAAAAAGCATTCACTGATGAACTACTTGAATGTGCAGCGTATTATCAAATTAGCTCGGAAGCGATTGCTGCGATGAATGCCCCACAAATGAAAGCGGTGGGTGATCGTTTAAAAACCTCCGCAATTGATGCCGTGGCGATAGCGGGTAAGTACCGTGCCCCAGAGCAAGTTGAAAAAGATGTTGTTGCTGCTAAACAAAAGCAAATTGATAAATTAGCTGGGTCGAATAACTTAGGCGCATTGATGTCAAAATACAAAGACTCTTGCAAATCGATTGTCACAGACCCACAGAAGCGCTTAGATTATTGGGTTATGGCGACCATGTAATGGTTTGTTAGATATAGATATAGACATAGACATAGACATAGACATAACCACGTAGAGGCAACTCTCGTGGTTATTTTTTTAGCCATTGCCCTTGTGGCGTTTGGATCATATGCCCAGGTTCTGCTGCTTCAATCGCTTTTTGAGCTGCAAGAGTGGCAATTTTATCTAGGCTAATTTTATTTCTCTCAGCGATGAGTTGATAATAGTGTTTGCGTTTGGTATTAACCGTGAGTACTAGCTGTTGTGTTTCTTTTGATGGAATGACAACACCTAAATAACCGTTTGTTTGCTCACCTACTAGTCTGGCCGTTTTGGCTTGTTGCAATGTCATTGCCCAAGCAGTGGCACACCATAATAAACTGGTTAAGCATACGGCAGTGGCTAAAGCGAATCTAGATTTCATCTTGATAACCTCTGCTTAAAATAACTCGTCATTCTCAAGTAAATTATTGAGTTCTTTTTCCACTTTAATTCTAATTTCATGCTCAATTTTAACATTTAAGTTAATGACAATTGGCTTGTCAGGTGGCTCTATCTTTACGGTAGGCGTACAAGCTGATAACCATAACGATGCCATTATGGTGCTGATACTGACTAAATATGTCGATGAATATTTCACGTGGACGATCCTTTTATGCTGCTATTGGACTTTTGCTTCAATTTTGCTTTGTAGCTGATTACCGATCTGAGTACTTTTGTATAGCTGAATTAAGTTTTCTTGGTGAGAGTAATTAAGGTGAACAGGGCGCTCAATGTCACGGCTGTTACCTTTTACTGCAATATTAATCTGTGCATCGCCGTTGGGTATCATGTCAAAGGAGCTCGACAATTCAGTATAGTTAAGATGCTCAAGTGCGGTAAAGACTAATCCAAGATAAGGCTGAGATAATTCTAGCTGATCCATTGCAGGATTTCCGGCAACTTCAATTAATCCTCCAGGTGCTCGCGCAGCCAGTTTGCCACCAGTAACAGTCACTTTGCCATCAACCAGTACCGCGGGTAATACGCCATCAAATAAGCCATTGGCTTTAACACCCACTTGCGGTTGCTCTTCTAAGAATTTTTCTAGGCTCAACCCTTGTAATAATAAGTATCCATAAGATTTATCATGCAGTTTTAGTACAAACTCAGGTAATAAAAAGCGTCCATCAAGCATGTCGCCGCTGGCGGTAAGGTTGATGTTGGTCTCGCTTAACCCTGTAACTTGCTGTAACCAATTGGTCGGCGTTTTATTGCCGTCTTTATTGAGTTCGATATCGGCATTCAAATTCAAGTTTGTTAGCGATAAACCAAGTTTAGCTTGCTGTAAACTGATTGCGGTTTGTGGGCAGACTAATTGACTGTGAGCAAAGTGTTTTTCAGCCGCAGGAGTATTAGGACCATCGTGAGTTTGCTGCCAGTTAAATTGGCATTGGGCAAACACGTCACCACCGTTAAAGGTTTTATCTTCCCATTGGCCTGACAAAGATGATAACTGTTGTTGAATTTTCATTTCAAACTGACTGGTGTTGCCTATTTCGCTTAATGCAAAACCTGCGATTAGTTTGCTGTGGCCTTGAATTGTAAAGTTATCTGGCAAGGGTTGGACTTTTTGTAATGTCTTGATTGCTGTTTCAATGTCGGTATCAAAAGTCCATTGGCCAGCTAATGATAATGGGCTTTTTTTATCAGCAAATTTAAGTAAGTGATAACTGCTTAAGTTAAGGGTATCGAGTTGCCATTGTTCGCTACCAACCAGTAATCCTTTGGATAAATTGAGCTGCTGAGTAACCGTAATCTTATCAAGCGCAAGTAGTGGTTGTCGGCGACTTTTGCCCAGTTGCTTGGTGATATCGAGTTTATTGATACGCCAAGCTATGTCGTTGGTTGCAGGGTTTTGTAACCAACGTTCTAGCGACTTGTCGATGGGCTCATCTTGATGTAACGCCAAGATTATACCTTGATTGATGGCAATATCGGCTTTGTTAACCGAGGCCAGTGTGGTTGATAGTTTACTGTTGTCCACTTGGGTTGCTTGCTGAACAATCAATTGGCTAATTTGCAGTGTAAACGGAGATAGATTGAGTTGAGTATTATTTTGTTTGAATGACATGGTCGAGGTGTCGTTAAGCACAAGTCCGAATGACCCCAATAGTGCAGAAGATTTTTTGGTCTGCTTGGTATGTTGTTCATTCTCACTGGTAATACTGCGCAATATACTTGTGTTGTTGACGGCTACGCTGGAGCTTGGCAGCAATGACAGTTCGAGTTGATTTTGTTGCCACTGCGATATTTGACCGACTAGATTCACTTTCGCATTAGAAAGTGACAGCTGCTCTAACGGGATCTCAGGGAATAAGGCTTTTATATCAATTAGACTTGGAGCCATCGCGGTTACTGGTGTTGGTACGGATACATTCTCACTGGCCGTTACAGTTATATCGTCAGCGGCGAGTGTGTTAACTGGCTGTTGTTGTGTCTTGGCTGTTGCTTCCGGGGTCGACAATGCCATACCCCAATCGAAATGACTGTTAAATTGTTGATGACTATTGAATGTGGTGTGCGCCAGTTTTAATTTGCTTTGGAGCAATAACCCTTCAATGCTGACGCTTAGGTCAGGAATTGACACCTGCAGAGGTAGAGCATCATTTTGCAGCGGGATAACGACTTCAACGGGATAGGCAATGCCTACATCGATACTGGCTAGCTGCGAAGGTGATTTAGGGGTTAACTGTTCAATGATATGAACTATTTGATTGGCGTGATCATCGGCTAACAATGCAATTAATTTATTTCTGTCGTCTTGTGAAGGCGACAGTTGGTAGTGTAGCGGGGCAATATCAAGTTTTAGCGCGAAGGCATCAGTGGTTTTACTGTTATCTAGTGAGGCCTGTAGCGGGTAATTGCCCAAATTAAGCATCGCCTTAATGGGTTGTTGCGGCGAAAAATAGACACTAGGCCACAGTGGCGAGTGCAAAGATAATCCGGCTATCGATTGCTGACTGCTCATCTCGCCGCTGATTAAGTTAATTTTACTGTTGGCTGTCCATTGGCCTTCTATGGTGACTTGCTGTTGACGAATGGGTTGTAGAAGTTGTGATAGCTGCGTATGCAAACCATGAAGCATATTGTTGCTTTGCGCTTGTTGTGACTGTTGTTTATTGTTTAATAAGCTTAAATATTGTTCTAATGAATCAAGCCCTTGATAGCTTAACCCTAAATCAACAAGGGTGTTAAATTGCCAAGCACGTTTGTCTAAGCTGGCATCTAGGCTAAATAGCGGGAAGTCATTAAATCGCCACAAGGTATTTAGTTGACCTTTTTGGGTCAAGGTAAGCTGGTCCATCTTTAAAGTGTGTTGCTGTGGGAGATCTTTATCCAGCACTGGTAGCTTAATGTTTATTTCACCTAGCTCAATAGTGGGTAATTTTGCGAGGTTGAGTTGCATTGCCGCCGGAGATTCTTCAGTTTGTTGTGATTGACGAATGAAAAAACTGTCGCCCAAATCAACATAGACACTCTGGGTTTTGATGCTAACGATATCGTCGGCGTTGATTTTTTGGTTTTTAAGAATTTGCAGGCTGTCACGCAGCTCAAGATTGAACTCTTGGATAGCGATATGACTGTCTTCAATTTTTAGGACTAACCTGGGGATCCGAATATGATTAAATGAGACATATTCGGCATCAAAATTAAGCACTTCTATGTGGTTGTCGGCTAATAAGTTGTTGAGTATTTTGACCGTAAGAGGTTTGGCATTTTCGATAATGGCCCACACTAAAGCGACTGTACAAAACAGCATAAAGAGTAAAACTTTGCTAAGGCTCGATATGCGCAATAGTGACTCGCTTTACATTTGTTTGTTCATTGATAACGATGTGCCCGTTAATAATGTTGCAGTTATTATCTGAATTTGGCTATAAGATTGATTAATATCGGCCATGGTAATAATCTTACTCATTATCTGCCATTAAAGGAGATAAATTATCTACAGACTGTTGTTGATTAAACGCTGCATTAGATGAAAATTATTAGCCAGTAAATAATTAAAATAGCAATAAACAGTTGTTTGTTTAACGATGTGTACACCGATAATTTAATGTTATCCATGCTAAATTAATGTTATCCATGCTAAAAATGTCAATTAGCTTAGCATGGTATCAGCAGTAGATTGTTAAAATATAATACATTATTAATCTAGGTTTAATGTAGTGTTAATCCAAATAAAAAAAGGCGCTTATTAGCGCCTTCCATCTATCTGAATATTTAACATAGTAAGTTTGCTGTTATTTATCCCAGCAATGGTTCTACAACCATATGTTGAAGCTCAATCGGTGCGATTGCATGCAGAGCATCCATAGCAGCGCCGACCAAGGTAATTTTGCCTACTGATGATTCGACTAATACCGCGCGCTTTATTTCGCTGTATTGACGGTTATGGCGGATTAAATTGGATAATGCCATTTGCATCGGTTGCATTGATGGATTAAATGCCGCACTTTCAGCATAACGACCACAGAAAGTGGCGCCGTCGTTAGTTTCTAATACAACAGCGGCATTGCTATTAGTATATGGCGCGTAACTGAGGCCCATTTGATCAATGGCTTCGATGATCATTGGGTCATCTGAATCACAATTAAATTCTTGCTCGCGCTTACATAATAGTGGCACGGTTATATCTAAGTCTGCCGGCCCAAACGCATAAGGTAAATAATGCGCTAATGTTTGGGTTGGTTGATTAGGCAGGTGAATATTTATCTTACTGCCATTGACTAGTTCGTTCATAAATTGGCGACAATGACCACAAGGACTGAAGTTTACAATGATATCAACAATTTCTGTTTCACCACTTAACCATGCATGACTGATGGCACTTTGTTCAGCATGAACACTGTGAAATAACGCTTCTCCGGGTAATTCTAAATTAGCACCCATGTACAAGTCGCCACTGCCACCTTTTGCAATAGCACCGACATAAAATTCGCTTATCGGTGGGTTAGCAAGTGCTGCGGCAATAGGTAATAAATCCATGAGCACTTGTTGCTCTGTTTTACCGCTTGCGTTAACTAGGCCTGCAAATTGACTTGCATCAATATGACCGCAAAATTGCTCGTGTAATAATGGCACAAGCGCATTGGCCAAAGGTTTGTCTAGTTGAGTAATGCTTTCTAAAAAACGATTTTGCATTCCCTTAATCCTTAGATGAAATAAATTGGGTAAAAATAAAATTTACTATAGTGACTGTAAATATTGATATAGGGCTTTTAATAGCTTTTGTTTGTGTTCATTCTCGCTGGTTTCTTCGACCAGGTTCTCGAGTTTAATCACATAATCGGCATCCGATAAGCGTTGTTGACAGAAATCACGCCATTTACGGACTTCACTGTCGCTTAATGTTTCTGGATAATTACGTGCCCGAAAACGAAACAACATTTCATTGATCCTCGGATCATCAAATTGCAATGCCAAAGCTGCTAAATTATGTGGTGCAGTATGGCAAATTATGTCCATTTTTGTTTTATCAGCATGGCTGAAAAATCCACCGCTATATAGCATTAAATCAGGATCGGTGATCGGTTTACGATCTGATTCAAGTTCAAATACTTGGTTAAGCTTTTCGCGCAATTCTGGGTGGTTTTTTAAGCGTTTATATTGCTCACGTGCAAATGCTTTATCGAACTGTAATTTTTCAGCTACCTCGTCGTCAAGTAATTTTGGCGATCCGATAAAGGGACACTTGTTAAGGTGGATTTGTTTGAGTGGTATAGCGAGCTCATTTTCAGCTAAGTTTTGACGAGACGTATACATACGGTCGTTTATTTCTTGAGCAGACAATTCTAATAATGGCGAGATATCCATGGCCAAATTAACGCATATCACCGCATTTTTATTAGTTGGGTGATATGCCACTGGCGCAATTAACGTAGTACAGCCTTGCTGCGCACTAATTTTTGAACTGACATGAACCAAAGGCTGCATTTTAAGGACATCAATATGATCCGCAACCGCTTGTTTACGCCTTAAATTAAAATAATATTCGTACAGCTTGGGTTGTGTCTGCTTTATCAGTTTAGCCATAGCAATCGTGGCATAAACGTCTGACATAGCATCATGGGCTTTTTCATGACTTAAACCATTCGCTTGGGTGAGTAACTCTAGCTTGAAACTCGGTGAGCCATCTTCTTTCTTCGGCCAATTTATTCCGTCTGGACGAAATGCATAGCAAGCTCGAACTAAATCAATGATATCCCAACGAGAATTACCGTTTTGCCATTCTCGCGCGTAAGGGTCGATAAAATTACGATAGAAACCATAGCGACTGACCTCATCATCAAAACGTAATGAGTTATAGCCCACAACACAGGTGCTGGGTTGGCTAAACAGCGTATTAATACGTTTCATAAACTCAGCTTCTGGTACGCCCTTAAGGTTGGCCAGTTGTGGGGTTATCCCCGTAATTAATATGGCTTCGGGAGACGGTAAATAGTCAGGCGCGAGTTTGCAATAAAAGGTTTCAGGCTCACCGATAATGTTGAGTTCTAAATCGGTTCGAATTCCCGCAAACTGAGACGGACGATCTTTGCTTGGGTTTGCCCCGAATGTTTCATAATCGTGCCAGAATAAGGTGGGTTGAATTGCGTTAGCCATAGTAAGTATAAGATCCTTTTCGCGATTAAAACCATGTTAACATTTATCAGCATAAAAAAATGATAATGAGGTAACCTTCAATATGATTTTTCTAATATAACCTTGTTTACTGGTGACTAATGTGGATTTGCTGGTTACAATTTAGTGAAGTAGTAAAGGAATATTGTATGCATCATCATGTATTTACTCAACCATGCGTCAGTGAAATAACTCAACCGACTGCGTTGACACTTCGTTTACCGGATAGTGTGAGTGATTTATTAGTACTTTCAACGATGAGTAATCCTTTAGTTGAGTTTGTGGTTAGCCAAGTTGAGCATAAACAAACGACACTCATTTTACGTATTCAACCTTTCTTGACTTTTGCTTTTGAACATACACAAACAATGATTGAAACGCCTACTCAGCCAAGGCTCGTAGGGCAGGGGATTAAGTTATATCCTTCAATGGGGGTAGCTCCACGTGTGTGTATTGAACAACTCAGAAATGGGGTGACGATTAATATTCACGCTGATGAAGATGTGCACTTTAGTGTATCGGCTGAAGCTCGTTTTGAACTAGTGACGTTAGAGAATGACTTACGGATTTTGAGTGAACCTCAAGCTCTCGTTATGGCTAAAGCGATATTAGGACGTAAGTTTGATTATGATGAGCCTTCTACCATGCTTGCGGTTCATATAAGTGAATTAGAGCAAGTTCGACGAGAATTACGTGATTACCTCCGAGGCGAGTCGGGCAAAATCCACCCAGGCGTCTCAACTGAGCTACTAAAACTCGATCATTTATTGCAAAATAAGCATCAATGGTTGTTACGGACCTATCATCAGTCATTAGAGCGTTCCAACTTCGGCCGCTCGTCTAATGAACAATTTTATAATAATGAACAATTACAGCGTAAATTGGATTGTTTTGAACTTTTAGCCCCTAAAGACGTGTCGGAAATGGTCAATAAGCTGTGTGATGACGATCTTTAACTTTTCAGTAACTCTAGAGCCCACCCATGTCTTATATTTGCCCTATTTGTAGCGCGCCATTAGTACAACAACAAAATTCTTGGCAATGTGAACTGCGCCATCAATTTGATTGTGCTAAAGAAGGTTACGTTAATTTATTGCCTGTACAAAAAAAGAAAACAAAAGATCCTGGTGATAACAAAGAAATGATGATTGCCAGACGAGAGTTTCTTAATCAAGGCTTTTATCAACCGTTAAGCGACAAAGTAAATCAGTTAGCGCTAGAGTTTGCTGGAGATGCCACTAAGGTGCTCGATATAGGGTGTGGCGAAGGGTATTACAGTCATCGGTTATTTGAAACGTTGCAGTCTGTGGTTAAACCCCATTGTGAGTTTTATGGTTTAGATATTTCTAAGTCTGCAATTCGTTATGCTGCCAAACGCTATAGAGGATTACATTTTTGTGTGGCGAGTGCATTTGAAATGCCTTTTGCTGATAACAGTTTTGATTTAGCGATACGTATTTATGCGCCGTCTAAAGTTGAAGAGTTACAGCGGGTGATAAAACCGACCGGAATACTCATTACCGTTTCTCCTGGGCCGATGCATCACTATGCGTTAAAAAAGAAAATTTATAGTGAACCCAAACAACATCCACAAGAACCTATGGTGTTAGATGGCTTTACTTACTTAGCACACCAAGCATTAGCTTATTCATTAACATTAACTCGTGCGGAAGACATTGATCACTTTCTTAACATGACTCCTTACGCATGGAAATTGAGTGATTCACAGAAGTCTCAGATAATAGAGCAAGGGCTCGAGTGTGAGATAGATTTTAAAATCGAGATTCATCAACGAGAACAATAAACAATCAGATAATTGATATAAATAACTATTTGATGCTCAAAGATAAACCTTTTTGAAATGAGACTAATTAAATACCATTGTTTGGTTGATGTTTGTTGACTTATCCTGAAAATGGTTTATAGTTTACTCAGCTTGAAGGTTGGGCTTATATTTATCAATACGAACAGTTTCGTCCTGTAAACATAAGTAATACCGGCATTTTCCAGCTTTACTGCCGTTAAGGCTTTAACTATTTTTTTTTACAGGATTTATATTATGTCTCAAGTTACTGGTGTTGTTAAGTGGTTTAACTCTGATAAAGGTTTCGGATTTATTGAGCAAGAGTCTGGTCCAGACGTATTCGTTCATTTCCGTGCTATCAACTCAGACGGTTTCAAAACTCTTGACGAAGGTCAGAAAGTTTCTTTCACTGTGACTCAAGGTCAGAAAGGTCCTCAAGCTGAGAACGTTTCAATCGTTTAGTATTTAGCTTCGGCTAAGTGTTAAAAGATTTAAAACTGTAGCAATTTATTGCTGCAGTTTTTTTTGCTTTTTTATTGTGTATTGTCATCATGCTAATCGTCTAATCGTCTAATCGTCTAATCGTCTAATCGTCTAATCGTCTAATCGTCTAATCATATGTTGTATATCATTAATCTATTTATCTCTCATATTATTAATACACATAGAGATATTGTTATGCGCATAAAATCATTATCAGTTCAAAATGACTCCAGAAATTCATTCAAAGATAATAAAAACCGTTCTTCTGTCGACGCTATACAGTCGACCCGCGTATCCCTATATGCTGTACCGTCACTTAAGATTTAGCTTTTCTAAAGAATAAGGTGGCTCACTCATAAACGGTCATCACATAAAGCCAACTTAATAAGATGACTAGAATTGAGGTTTATTAGTTCGTCTTTGTTATGTAAATACATTAACAGCCAAAAGTGGTGAGTATTATAAGCACAATAACAGCAATGGCTTGTTTGCCATTTAGTGACAATACAATATAGAACAGACTCAGAACTAATACACAACGAATTCATCGTTATAAACGCTCATTCAGCCGTTGCTTATTGAATATCTGGATTGTATTAGTCGTAACGACAGGTTATTAGCGCATTAAAACACACGTCAGCAATGGGCGTGTTTAAGTCTAAGCTTATAAAATCATTATTATTATGAATTTTGCCTATTTATGTTGTCTATTTTAGAATCTTTTAATAGATTTTAGCGTTGAGCTCACTAACTGAAGGACGCTGAGTTAATTGCATTGAGGTTGCTGGGAAGGCTTCTTTACTTAAGGGTCTAGTCATTTAGACTGATTTCTTAGCATTTAGTCGTTATTTTGAATGTAGAGTATTTGCTGTTTTAGAGTCGCTGTAGAGGAGGGGTGAGCGATTGAAGACACTTTAACATACCTCATTTGATGTGGTTTTTTAAGCAATTAAATTTTCATTATATTGACCTGATACGTAAACAATATATTAAAAAATGCCATGGTTTATTAATATGGTGAGTTATCACTAATTAATAAACGATGGCATTAGAGACTGATGCTTATGACGTTTGTTGTTAAGCCTTTTTACGAAAACCGATTTTAGTCAGCATTAAAGGTTCATTTAACCATTAGCGGTGAGTTAAGAAAACAAGGTTTCTTCTAAGGTTCGGCCTTTAAGTAATGCTTTATATTGCCACTGGTGAGCAGTAAACAGCTCAAACAACTGCATTTCAATGGCAAAGCCGGATTGCTTTTGGTACTCGATAACATATTGCTCATCACCGATACGCCTTACTTCAATGATATCGTTAAGGCCTAATAACTGCTGATGGAGGCTGTCCATGTCACATTGCTTCATTGTCAGCGTGATAAAGTCTGTCGCTTGGCTGGCTTTAATTGATACCGATTGCTGCAATTTGCCATGTTCGAGATAGACAACTTGGTCGCATAACTTTTCAAGTTCATCAAGGTTATGTGAGCTGATCACAAAAGTCGTATGGTCGGATAAATCTTTGACAATTTGACGAATTTTTTTCGCATTGGCAGGATCAAGTCCCGCTGTCGGTTCGTCGAGTAACACAATCTTAGGAGAACCCATGAGGGCTTGGGCAATAGAGACTCGTTTACTCATGCCATGACTTAAACTTTTAGGTTTCGCCTCTGCTGAGTCACTTAAGTCGACAAGGGCGAGAACTCTTAATGCTTCTTGTTTTGCTGCCGCTGCTGTCATGCCTTGTAATTGGGCAAAAAACTGGAGTTGCGACACAATACTAAAATTAGGATCCAATGCTGCATCTTGTGGCAATACCGACAATAGTCCTTGTAACGCTTTGCTACCGGGTTTATGGCCTAAAATGCTAATACTGCCATTGGTGGGTTGAATAAAACCGCATAGTAAACTAAATAGCGTTGTTTTACCGGCACCATTTGGACCCACTAATGCAATGGGAGCGCCTTGTGTAAGCGTTAACGATACAGTGTCGAGCGCAAGTTTATTACCGTATTGTTTAGAAAGGTTGTCACATTGAATGATACTCATAGCGCACTCCTACTCATTAAGACTTTACCAGCAAATAAAATAACCGCAGTTTGCAGTAAAGGAATGGGAGCGTATACGAATGAACCTAATCCTTGAGTATTGATCAAATTACCTATTTGCGAACCAGGCAGTATCCAGTTTAACCAGCTTAATTGTGGGAAATTCATATTAATTAATGCAATAAATATTGATACTACAGCCCACAAGATAACCGCAAATATACTGGCTTGTCTTGCTGAGTTTGCATGTAATGACAGCACCGCCATAGCAGCAGTGTAGGGTAATAATACGATCACTAGATTAACCATTACGATTAAGCTAGTTGTTATTGATGGCAATAACAAAGATATATCACGTGATAATGCTAATGCGATGGTTGCCAATAACGTTAAGATGATCAACATCAATTGGATAAACATTTGCCCTAAGAAACGACCAAAAAACAAACTGGAACGACTGACTCTTAAGGTTAGAAATCGCAAACTACCACGTTGTTTATCTGAACTAAATTGGTCTGCGGCAATAAAAATACTGAACATGGGGAAAAGGTACAGTGCAGCTAACCAAAACACAGCAAACTCTTCGACGGGCCATTCAAACAGATGGCGTAAACTCCCTGGCCCAAAGAGGGCTTCAGTAAAGTCTTTGAAGTTAGGCTGCATAATAAATTCAGATGCACTCTTGATAGGGTACAGCAATAAAATTGCCCAAATTAGCATAAAGGCGATTAATGAAATCATACCGCTTTTGTTAGTAAAACGTTTGGTTAACTCATATTTGGCTAATAACCAAATATGAGTTAACGTCGATGGAGAGGCGGTACGGTCCATATACTTTTCCTTGCTTAGTTGTTTCGTAAAGCGTTAATTAGTTTAAAAGCGACTCTAATTGGGCTAGCTTTTGTTCTAGCAACTCAACTCTTTGTTCTAGTTCTACAATCCGAGAATCTTGCTGTACAGTTTGTTGAGTGTGAGTCGACACGACAATGGCATCACTGTTGTTCACATCATAATCATCAACGTTGCCACTAAAGCACTCAAGGAAGCGACAATCACGTTTATTCGCTTCTCGAGCAAGTTGAACTACTAAAGGCTTTTCACGTTGGCTTAATGCCAGTAATGCTGTTTCAACCTGTGAGACATCAGTGAATTCATGGAGTCGATTGGTACGAGTTTTGAGTTCGCCTGGTGTTTGCGGTCCCCGCAATAACAACACACAAATTATAGCGACTTCCGCACTGCTTAACTGCAATTCACTGAATTCAGTATTACAAAAGCGATGCTTATATTTTACGACTCGACTACCGAAACCAGATTGCTCGCTGAGTAAGCGTTTTTTGGTAAGATCGTCTAATACTGTTTTTACTTGAGATTCGCTCAGTGACAGCACAGGTTCGCGGCTGCTTTTTTGATTACATGCTAAGGCGAGTGAATTTAATGACAGAGGATATTGATCTGGAGTGGTGAGTTCTTTTTCGAGTAAACATCCGATAACTCTAGCTTCTAGTGAGGTTAATTCCATACACAGTATCCTTTTAATAAAAAGCATGATTCTATTACTTTTATAACAGAGGCATGCTTTTTCTCAAAGGATTGGACTAGTTTACCGAGGCTAATCGATTATTGTTCACACAGTTAGGCGAATACCTTCACTTTCGATTGTGATTTCACCTGCTTTAAATAAACCACCAATTGATTTCTTAAAGGCTTTTTTACTCATGCCGAGTTTGTCATATATGACATCAGCATCAGTTTTGTCATGTAGTGGTAAAAAACCATTAGCGCTACGCAATTTATTAATGATCAACCGGGCATTTTTATCTAGCTCGTCTTTATCACCTTTTTGCAGTACAAGATCAATTTTGCCATCACTGCGAATCGTTTTGATATAACCAGTCACTTTTTGACCAAATCGCAATTTTTGGAAAACTTCATTAGTGTAAATTACGCCCCAATGCAGGTTGTTAATAATGGCTTTGTAACCTAGCTCTGTAGTGCCACCGATGATTAAATTAACCTGTTCACCTTCGGTATAATGCGCTTCTGTTTTATCGACAAACTTATCCAGTTTTGACGATGCCATAATACGTTCGTCGGCATGGTTAGCATGGACATAAACTAAATATGAGTGGCCTTCTTCTGCCGGTTTATGTTGCTCGCCAAAAGGGAGTAGTAAATCTTTGTCTAAGCCCCAATCTAAAAATGCGCCGAATGGGCCCGTGGCGATTACTTTTAAATAAGCATATTCACCCACTTGAGCTAACGACTTTTGGGTAGTAGCAATCACAATGTCTTCAGAGTCTAGGTAAAGAAACACATCTACCATATCACCGACATTACAACCGGTAGGGACAAATTTATTAGGAAGCAAGACTTGTCCAAGCTCTTGAGCATTTAGATAAACCCCAAAATTAACTTGTTTAACAACTTCTAATGAATAACGTTTACCGATTTGTATCATGAATGACTCTACTTTAATTTAAAATGAAAAAGATGATCTTAAGAAAAACACGTAATTATACACGTAAATTAAGCTCACGTTGTGCCAATTAAGCGCTATCGAAAATCATTTAGGCTTATCGCCTTGTTTGTTGAGATTTATGACAACAATTGTAGATGATTTTTTATAGTAATTAATCGGTAATTAACTTGCATTACACCGCATAGCAGGTTTTAATTGCGCCGTTTTTATAAAGGCTAAAAATGTGGTTGGTTAGCAATTAAAAAGTGAACTAACTACAGGCGTAATCAGTAAAATACTTGTTACAGCAGCGAACTGATGTTCAGCAGCCAAAATTTGCATGCTTTGTGGATTTGTGCGTAAGATGTTCTATATAAGCAGATGCGAAACATGATAACAATGACGATATGATGTCGAGCCAATTTATAGGGCCTTCATTTTGTCTGTCACAGGTTTTACAGCCATAATCATAGTGCTGAATAAACCATTTTTATTTCTTGGATAGCATTGTTGTGTTATCTGGATTTTTAACAAGCAGAAGCCACTTTTGGTCAACTGCTAACTTTGATACAAATACGGAAAATAATTATGTCTGATTGGTCTATCGAAGATGCTCGCTCGGGTTATAACGTGACTCACTGGAGCCAAGGTTTTTATGGTATTCGTGAAGATGGCGAAGTGACAGTGTCACCTAACCCACAAAATCCTGATCATAAAGTCGGCTTAAATGAACTAGCCAAAAGTATGGTCGAAGCAGGCGTCTCGTTACCGGTATTAGTCCGTTTCCCGCAAATCTTACACCATAGAGTGGAAAGTTTATGCGAAGCATTTAATGATGCTATTAAGAAGTACGATTATCAAAATGATTACTTGTTAGTTTACCCAATTAAAGTAAACCAACAGAAAACGGTAGTTGAAGAAATTTTAGCTAGCCAAAAATCTAAAGAAGTCCCTCAGTTAGGACTTGAAGCAGGTAGTAAGCCAGAGTTAATGGCTGTACTTGCTATGGCACAAAAAGCCAGTTCAGTCATTGTATGTAATGGTTACAAAGATAAAGAATACATTCGTTTAGCACTTATCGGCGAAAAGCTTGGCCATAAGGTGTATATCGTTCTGGAAAAAATGTCAGAACTTAAAATGGTATTAATTGAAGCTGAAAAGCTTGGTATTACACCTCGTTTAGGTTTACGTGTGCGTTTGGCTTTCCAGGGCAAGGGCAAATGGCAAGCCAGCGGTGGTGAAAAGTCTAAATTTGGTTTGTCTGCAGCACAAGTGTTGAAAGTTATAGCTGAATTAAAAAGTGCTAATATGCTTGATTCTCTGCAGCTATTGCACTTCCATTTAGGTTCGCAAATTGCCAATATTCGCGACATTCGCCAAGGCGTAAGTGAAGCTGGCCGTTTTTACTGTGAATTGCGCCAACTTGGTGCCAGCATTGATTGTTTCGATGTGGGCGGCGGGTTAGCGGTTGACTACGATGGTACTCGTAGTCAGAGCAATAACTCAATGAACTATGGTTTAAATGAGTATGCTAACAATATCGTCAACGTATTAACTGATTTATGTAATGAGTACGAGCAACCAATGCCGCGTATTATTTCTGAATCTGGTCGCCATTTAACGGCGCATCATGCGGTGTTAATTACTGATGTTATTGGTACTGAAGCGTATCAACCAGAAAATATTCAGGAACCAAGTGAAGAGGCGCCGCAATTGCTCCACAATATGTGGCAATCTTGGTTAGAAATCAGCGGTCGATATGATCAACGTGCAATTATTGAAATTTACCATGATAGTCAAAGTGATATTTCTGAAGCACACTCATTGTTTGCTGTGGGTCAATTAAGTTTGGCTGACCGAGCTTGGGCAGAACAAGCTAATTTACGTGTTTGCCATGAAGTGAAGGGACTATTAAGCAACAATAACCGCTATCACCGTCCAGTGATTGACGAATTAAATGAAAAGTTAGCTGATAAGTTTTTCGTTAACTTCTCTTTATTCCAGTCATTACCTGATGCATGGGGTATTGACCAAGTGTTCCCAGTGTTGCCGTTATCGGGTTTAGATAAAGCACCTGAGCGCCGTGCGGTTATGTTAGATATTACCTGTGACTCAGACGGTATTGTTGACCAATACGTAGACGGTCAGGGAATTGAAACCACATTGCCAGTCCCAGCATGGAGTGCCGACAGCCCATATTTGATTGGTTTCTTTATGGTGGGTGCATACCAAGAAATTTTGGGTGATATGCATAACTTGTTTGGTGATACTAACTCTGCTGTTGTACGCATTGATGAGCGTGGATTAAGCCAGATTGAATCTGTTTTAGAAGGCGATACGGTAGCTGACGTTTTACGTTATGTAAACTTAGATGCGGTTGACTTTATGCGCACTTATGAAGAGCTTGTAAATCAGCATATAGTTGAAGAAGAGCGTGCCAGTATTCTAGAAGAGTTACAGTTAGGGCTTAAGGGTTACACTTACTTAGAAGATTTTTAATCTTATCGACTAAGTGATGTTAGCTTGTTATTAAAAAAGCCTAGCGATCTCAGGTCGCTAGGCTTTTAAGTTGCTAACATATTTGTAATTATTCAGGCAGTTCTATTTAAGCCTATTTTATCGTTGGGAAATGCTTATTTAAACCGCTAAACTACGCTTTTTTCTCTTTTAACTGCGCATATATGGCTTAACCATGAGACATTACATTTTTATACAAACATCTCTAATTAGAATAAGTGCTGAGTAGTTACACATGTTTTTTGAAGGTTCAGAGAAAAAGTTAGAGATTATTGTTAATGAATCAGCGCCTAAATTACGATCCTTAGATCGAACATTTTGGCTGGGGCTCGTTGCTGCCTCAAATGCAGACATTTTATCTTCCATAAGTAATGAATATTGTGATGCTTATTTGCTGAGTGAATCGAGTTTATTTGTTTGGGATGATCGTATCGTTATGCTCACTTGCGGGGCTAGCACGTTGGTAGAATCTGCATGCTACTGCATTGAACATTTAAGTGAACAGGCGATTGCGTACATTTGTTATCAACGCAAAAATGAATACTATGCCCATTTACAAGCAACTTCCTTTATCGATGATGTGTTTAGATTAAGGCAGTTTATTGCTGGGCAGGCCTATCGAATGGGTCATTTAGATAGCCATCATCACTATATATTTTCGACCAACAAAGACTATCAAGCTAGCCAGCTCGATACTACCAATGAACTGCTGATGTACCATATTTCTGGTGCAGTAGCTGATTATTTACGTGGTGAGCAGCAATCAACTGTTCAAATTAGTCAGATGCTGCAACTGGAACAATTATTTAATGGTTTTAGTATTGATCAGTATTTATTCAGTCCGTTAGGTTATTCAATAAACGGTATTCGCGGTGCTGAATATTTTACAATACACATTACACCACAAGAAAATAGCTCATATGTGAGTGTTGAAACTAACATTGATCTTAGCTCAACGCCGGTTGATGTTTTTGCTGAACTGGTAAGATTATTGCAGCCTAGTAGCTGTGACATTATTGGCTTTAATAGTCATATTGCCAATAAACCCTTTTTAAATTATTTGTGTTTAAGCCATTGCGCGATGCCAATCGAGCAAGGTTTCACTATACACTTTAACCACTATCAGCAAGATTGCTCAGAACTGCTGAGCCCTACACTATTATAATTATCAACAGTTGCCATCTTTTGATTGTTTATAACTACTTTCGTAGAAAAATTTGATTATTCGTATTATTCAAACCCATGTGGCTATTTACGCCAACCGCTTGATTTCAAACCCGCAGAGTCTGACGCAGACGTTGTTATTGGTTTACCTTTTGATGCCCACACAGATACCGCCAAGGCAGTAAGTACGGTACGACTACGGGACAATGTTTTACTATGCTCTGCGTGAGGGGTTTATTGATGTTGAGCATTCAATGCAAATTGCTATTCGTACTGAATAGCACAAAAAAGGTCATGGCTTTGAAGTGATTCGCCAATAACTTAACCGCTCAACAAATGGTTGAACAGTTAATTATGCGTGTTGGCGATATGCCGTTATACGTCGCATTCGACATTCGACATTGACTGTTTATGTTTAGACCCAGCTTTTGCAACCGCTACGCCCGTTTGTGGTAAGTTCACTAGCGAGATCATTCGTGGCTTACGTGGTTTAAATATTGTCGGCATGGATGTTGTAGAACTAGCACTCTTTTATGATTATACCGATGTTACCCCGCTAGCTGCAGCAACACTGGGCCTTGAAATGCTACAGGTGTGGGCTGAAGGTAAAGGCTTAATTAAAAAGTAATTTCAACTTTGTAATTAAACACATTAGCCAACGAGTTGACGTTGGCTTTTTTGTGTCTGCTCAGCGTAGAATAGGTCCAGCAAGGTTTAATGAGGAACCAATATGAGTGATTTAAGTGATATTCGCCGTGAATATACCCAAGGCGGATTAAGACGAGCGAATTTGCCTGTTAACCCAATGGATCTATTCGAACAATGGATGCAACAGGCAAAAGATGCCCAACTTACTGACCCAACGGCCATGTGTGTCGCGACGGTAGACGAAGATGGCCAGCCATTTCAACGTATTGTGTTATTAAAAAAGTTTGATGATAACGGTTTTGTGTTTTTTACTAATTTAGAAAGCCGCAAAGCAAAACAAATTGCGATTAACAGTAAAGTCAGTTTACTGTTTCCTTGGCATCCACTTGAACGTCAAGTGGCTGTATTAGGGCAAGCGGAGCCATTATCTATGTTGGACGTGGCGAAATATTTTATGTCTAGACCAAAAGACAGCCAAATTGCTGCCTGGGTATCTAAACAATCAAGCAAGATTAGCGCACGACAGGCGTTAGAAGGTAAATTTGCTGAAATGAAAGCTAAATTTGCCCAAGGTGAGGTTCCACTACCTAAGTTTTGGGGTGGATATTTAGTGCGACCAGCTAGCATTGAGTTTTGGCAGGGTGGTGAACATCGGTTACACGACCGATTTATTTACACTAAAACCGATGCGGATTGGAATATTGATCGGTTGGCACCTTAATGAGTGTTAATGAAGTGGAGCATTTTGCGGTGATAACCAATAAAATCTGGGTTGATGCTGATGCTTGCCCCAACCCAGTTAAAGAAATGTTGTTTAGGGCATCTGAGCGTAAATCGGTTCGATTAGTGTTAGTGGCCAATCAAATGATTAAAGTGCCTATTTCGCCCTTAGTTAGCATGATACGGGTGAGTTCGGGTTTTGATGAAGCAGATAACTACATTGTGGAACAAGTCGTCAAAGGGGACTTAGTCGTCACTGCTGATATTCCTCTGGCATCTGATGCGGTTGATAAAGGCGCACTAGTATTAAACCCTCGTGGTACGGTGTATACAGCTGAAAATATTAAACAGATTCTGACGATGCGCGATTTTATGGAAGAAATGCGCAGCAGTGGCATCCATACTGGTGGTCCGAACAGTTTTTCGCAAACGGATAAACATGCTTTTGCACAAGCGTTAGACAAATGGCTGGCTAGATTGATCCCCAGCAAGATATAACCAAAGATTACTCTATACTTATTTATTGTTAATCTTACTTTCTATACAAAGGACTTTACGATGAAAAAATGGTTACCATTATTAGCCGCGAGCTTGCTGAGTACATCAGTGATGGCAGGCGATTGGCAAGTCAATCAAGATCATTCTCGGGTGAGCTTCATTTCGATTAAGAAAGCCGATGTTGCTGAAGTGCATCATTTTAAACAAGTTGCAGGTTCATTAACGGATGCTGGTGCATTTTCTTTATCGATTGATTTAACCAGTGTTGATACCGGAATAGAAGTTCGTGATCAACGAATGCAAGCAGTGTTATTTGAAGTGGCACAGTTTCCTAAGTTAACCTTGGATGCAGTGGTTAACCCTAAATTGCTAGCCGGATTAAAAGTCGGTGACACGCTAACGACGCAAGTTGAAGCAACCATTAAGCTACATGGTCAGAAACAACAAAAGAGCTTTGATGTGTTAGTCGCTAAATTGTCGGATAAGAAAATGGTGATTTCAAGCTTAGCGCCAGTGATTGTTCAAGCAAGTGAATTTGGTTTAGTGTCCGGTGTCGAAAAACTTAAAGAAATGGCGGGATTGCCGAGTATCAGCTTAGCGGTGCCAGTGTCATTTGTGCTAACCTTAGCGCAATAGTTATATGTGGTTATTAATGGTTTTCAATCATCAGGTTGGGAGCCATTTCCTGTTAAGTCGTTTTTAAGAAAGGTGGTATGAAATGGTTACTGACAAAGACGGATACATGCATTTAATTCAGTATTTAACTGAACATTTAGGGCTATTTGAGTCGTCTGAGAGTAATGCCGCTGCAACGGAAACTGTCATGGAATTGTTTGAAGAGCAGTTATCTGCTCAGATCATTATGGTATGTGGGCAAAACCCGCAATTATCATTTGCACAACGTAATATGGTGATCCGCGAAATTGACGCGATTGTATATGACTTAGAAGAGATTTTAGCCTCTGTAGCCAATCAACAAGCCACCCCCGAACAAAGCATTTTTATTACTGAGTTTTCAGGACTGATTAAAAATTTATTCGATCAAGAAGTTGATCATTTATTGCAATAAACGTACATAAAACTAGCCGCTACTAAAGCGATTTGTGGATTTTTTGGGATTGATCATGTTTAAAAGAATTGTGATTTCGACTCTGCTGTGTTTGCTTTCTATATCTGTTTTTGCGAGTGATAAAACCGTTTTAAGTCAAGTTGAAACCATGACCGTCGCTAAGTCAGGACTACAATATAATGCTCGCATTGATACAGGTGCCGTGAACACTTCACTGCACGCTGTCAATTTAGAAATCCTTGGCGGTGCATCCAAAAAAATGAAAAGCAATGTTGGTAAAATTGTTGAATTCACTACTGAAAATGAACGTGGTGAGAAAAAACGCATTCAAGCCGAAATTGTCAGTACTTCAAGGGTGAAAAACTCTCAAGGTATTGAAACTCGTTACATGGTGAAGCTTGATATAGGTTCTCCTGAACAATTGCATAATATTCATGTTAACTTACGCGATCGTAGCCACATGAATTACAAATTACTTATTGGGCGTAACTTTTTAAAACATAACTACATTGTGGATGTTTCTGACAAAAAGACCATTGGCCCTTTAGCTGAGCTGAGCATTAAGCAAACTGGCTTAATGTACAATACGCGTATAGATACTGGCGCCGTTGAAAACTCATTACATGCAGTTAATATTCGAGTCGAAAATGAAGACAAAGTGAACATTGAAAATAACATCGGTAAGATGATTACGTTCACCACAGCGAATGAAAAAGGCGAAAAAGCTGATGTTCGCACCAAAATTCGGGGCACATCGTTAATTCGTAATGCACAAGGTACAGAAAGGCGTTATATGGTGAGGTTAAGTGTTGGTGAACCTCGTCATGAATTTATAGTCGATGTGAATCTTAAAGACCGTACCAAAATGGGTTATAAATTATTAATTGGCCGAAATTGGTTACAAGGTCACTATATGGTTGATGTGTCTAAAAAGCATTAATTGCTTATTATTGGTCAATAACATCAGTCAATAACATCGGTCAATAACGCTGGTCAATAACATCGTTCAATAACATCAGCTAACAATACCGCTCAATATGAGCGGTATTTTTTTGGCTGTTTTTCACGCCTAGGTAACCAAAAAAGATCGTAGAAAGAGGTGTGTGAATAAGCGGTAGTTAGGCGCGGTTGTTGACTGAAATTGCTTTTGTATTCACTGCAACATCTTTGCAACCTTATTGTCATCCGTAATCGTTATAGTAAGCGCTGATTGAGCTATGTAGCCTCAACGCGGGATCATAAATGCTTATCAAACATGCGCTTATTTCGCTATCGCTGTTGTATCAACTTACAACTCGCACACTATTGATTCGTCAATACGGTTTGTTAGCAAAACAATGGCAAGCTTGATATTGATGATTTGAACATAAACGGATCTTTATCTGTTTATTACAACGGTTATTCCGAGCTGAGGTTATACCAAGCAATAAAATATCAATTGAATAATTAAATTAACTCATTGGATTTATGGATAATGAATAGGGGTTCACTATGTTAGTTCAAAAGTCGTTGCTCGCGATATCGATATCATCTTTAATGGTATTCAATGTTGCTGCTCAAGATGTGCTTATTTCAGAGTACATAGAAGGCAGCAGTAATAACAAAGCTATAGAATTGTACAATCCAAGTTCGACAGCGATAGATTTGAGTGATTATGTGTTGTCATTTTATTTTAATGGCAATACCGCAGCGGCAACCAATATTACATTGGATGGTAATATTGCAGCCAACTCAACGTTTGTTATTGCCGATAATGATGCATCAGCAGAAATCCTTGCGCTTGCCCAACAGATTAGTACTGCGAGCTTTTTTAATGGTGATGATGCCATTGTACTCAGTCACAATAGCGTAGTGATCGACTCCCTAGGACAAGTGGGTACAGACCCCGGTTCACAATGGGGAACAGGTGATTTATCGACCCAAAACAATACTCTTCATCGTGACGCCACTCAATTAATTGCCGATACCATCATTGACGACGAAGTCACATTTACTGGCTGGCAAGGTTTTGCTCAAGATGACATCAGCGATTTAGGTGTTTTCGCGGGTAATGATTCAGGTCCAACAGATCCGGTAGACCCAGTAGATCCAACTGAGCCAATAGAATTTGTCTGTTCACAAAGCGCAGTCGCAATCCATGACATTCAAGGGATGGATGACACAAGCCCTCTAGTGGGTTCAGACGTGGTGGTTGAAGCGATTGTGACGAGTAATCAACAAGCTGGGCTAAAGGGTATATTTATCCAAATGGCTGACAGCGAAGTCGATGCTGACATTAACACCTCAGAAGGTATTTTTGTTTACAGCGGTAATCAATCACTTGACGTGAATGCCGGTGATAGAATTCGTTTACAAGCTTCTGTTGCCGAATATCAAGGCACAACTCAGTTGTCTAATGTGACTCAATTTGCGTTATGTGGTACTAACCTACCATTGCCTGTGGTTGCTACTGTCACATTGCCGTTAGCCGACAATCAACAACTTGAGCGTGTTGAAGGCATGCGAGTAATATTCGATCAATCTCTGGTGGTCAATGAAGTGTATAACTTAGGCCGTTATGGTGAAGTATCATTAGGCAGTAGTCGCCATTTTATCGGTACTCAAGTTGCTTTACCTGGTGCAGCAGCGCTGGCAGTGACTGAAGCGAATGCCAGAGATAGTATCTTGTTGGATGATGGCTTAACCAGCCAAAATCCTGAACAGATACCTTATCCAGCTCCTGGGTTATCAGCCTCAAATACCTTACGGGTAGGCGATTCTGTTACCGGGCTCGAGGGTATTATGCATTATGGCTTTAGCCAATATCGTGTGATGCCAACTCAAGTGGTCAATGTAGTGCAAAGTAACCCGCGACAATCTACTCCAGAGTTAGCGCTTGGCGCAGATCTTCGTGTCGCCAGTTTCAATGTGCTTAATTATTTCAACGGTGATGGCAACGGCAATGGATTTCCGACTGATCGCGGCGCCGACACATTATCTGAATTTGAGCGTCAACGCGTGAAAATTATCAGTGCAATGCATGCGATTAACGCTGATGTATTTGGTTTAATGGAAATTGAAAATGACGGCTATGGTAGTGATTCAGCCATTAACGACTTAGTCAGCGGATTAAACCAAGCTATGGGAGCGGAGGTATACGCTTATGTTGTGCCTTCAGTGGCACAAATAGGTTCCGATGCAATTGCTGTGGGAATGATCTACCGTGCTGATAAAATCACTCCAACAGGTGATGCTCAAATATTATCTTCAGCTAATTCGCCTGTTGATGGAAATGGCGCGGCATTGTTTGATGACGGTAAAAACCGTCCGATGTTAACGCAATCATTTATGCTCAATGGCCGTGAGGGCAGCATTGTTGTCGCCGTAAACCATTTAAAATCAAAAGGAAGTAGTTGCGACAGTAACAATGATCCTGATTTATTGGATGGCCAAGGTAACTGTAATTTAACCCGTACCCGGGCAACAGATGCTATTGGGCAATGGTTAATGGAGCAGTATCCAGAGCAAAAAATCTTGGTAATGGGTGATTTAAATGCTTATGCCAAAGAAAATCCACTCACTCAACTTGCCAGCCATGGCTATAGCGAATTAAATGAGCATCTTGGCAGTGTTAATTCATACTCCTATGTGTTCTCGGGTGAGTCAGGCCAATTAGACCATGCATTAGCAAACCAAGCGTTATTGGATAATGTATTAGCCATAACGGAATGGCACATCAATGCTGACGAGCCAAGGATCCTTGATTATAACCAAGAGTTTAAATCTGCTGCTCAGATACAAGATTTGTATCAAGCTGATGGCTTCCGCTCTTCAGACCATGATCCTGTGATTGTTTCACTGCAATTTGAGGTGAAAAATGAGCTCCCAATCGCCAGTTTTGATCATCAAATCAATGGTAGCCAACTACAGGTTCAGTCTACCTCTGTTGATAATGATGGTGATATTACGTCATTAGAATGGGATTTTGGTGATGGTACTATCGTTAATGGTACCGTTGCTAATGGAGAAACGGCTTCACATCAATATCTGCAATCAGGTAATTATCAAGTTCAGCTTACTGTTACTGACAATAAAGGTGAGGTTGTGACAACCGTGAAAACCATAAATGTGCTTGTTGAACCGGCTAATATTGCGCCAACTGCACAAATACACTTGGTTAACTTATGGTTTATGAAATTATTTATTTCAACGAGCTATGACCAAGACGGTTTTATTAAACGTCAAAACTGGCTATTTAATAATGGTCGAAAAGCACATGGGCCAATCGCGTTTAGTTTCAGTCGTCGCGATAAAGCTGTGTCACTGACGGTAGTCGATAATGACGATGAAAAAGACACTGCAACACTCAATTTTAGATAGGTAAATATTGTCGATATGTGAATAAATATTCACGGAAAATAATGAAGAAGGCGCAACATGCGCCTTTTTTATTGTGTTTTATCCGCGTAAACCGACCTTTATGATGACTGTTCAACGGCACTAAATTGTTGCATGCAAGCTCAATAGACATTCATCTATTCTCATCATCAGCAGACCGACGATTTTGCTTAGCAAGACTGTTAGCTTATTACTTGTCGTCACCGATACACACTAAGAGGGGTAATTGTAGTTAAATACAACTATTTGCCATTAAATATACCAATAATGACTAGTAAATTTAGACTCGCTAACGTAAAATTTCACTCTTTTATTTTAACCCCAGTTTTGATGGTTTATTTGTCATAATAAGCGTCAAACTACCGCGTCGTCACTCACTACCGAGTTATCACTTTTGTGTACTCGCATAGCCGACAAGACGCCCAATCGCATTTAAATGCAAAAATGCAGTGGATGATAACATGCAGCAGTTAACCGAGATCGTAGAACAAGCCTTAGAAGTCATTGATAAGGCCAGTGATCTAAAGACATTGGATGATATCCGTGTCGATTACCTTGGTAAAAAAGGTAAAATCACTGACATGATGAAAATGATGGGATCATTAAGTGCAGAAGAAAAACCTGCCTTTGGTGCCGCAGTCAATCAAGCTAAACAAGCCGTTCAACAGCAGTTGACTGAGCGTATTGACGGATTAAAAGCATCTGAGTTAGAAGCCAAATTAATTGCTGAAAATATTGATGTGACTTTACCCGGTCGTACCTTAGATATCGGTGGTTTACATCCGGTTACGCGTACTATCGAACGTATTGAAACCTTCTTTGGTGAGTTAGGCTTTGTTGTTAAGCAAGGTCCTGAAATCGAAGATGATTTCCATAATTTCGATGCGTTAAATATTTCTGAGCATCATCCTGCTCGTGCTGATCATGACACTTTTTACTTTAATCCTAAAGTGATGTTACGCACCCAAACATCGGGCGTACAAATTCGCACGATGGAACATGAAAAGCCGCCACTTCGGATCATTTCTCCAGGCCGTGTTTATCGTAATGATTACGACCAAACTCACACGCCAATGTTCCACCAAGTTGAAGGGTTAATGGTTGCTGAAAACGTTAACTTTGCCGAGCTTAAGGGCATTTTGCATGATTTTTTACGTAACTTCTTTGAAGAAGACTTAGAAGTACGTTTCCGCCCATCTTACTTTCCATTTACAGAACCTTCAGCCGAAGTAGACGTGATGGGAAAAAACGGTAAGTGGTTAGAAGTATTAGGCTGTGGCATGGTACATCCAAATGTATTGCGCAGTGTGGGTATTGACCCTGAAAAATACTCTGGTTTTGCTTTTGGTATGGGTGTTGAGCGTTTAACCATGTTGCGCTACGGCGTAAATGATTTACGTGCCTTCTTCGAAAACGATTTACGTTTTCTTAAGCAATTCAAATAACGGAGCAAAAATTAGATGAAATTCAGTGAATCTTGGCTTCGTGAGTGGGTTAACCCATCAGTAAGTCGTGACGCATTATCACACCAAATCACCATGGCCGGTCTTGAAGTTGACGGTATTGATGCCGTAGCTGCCGATTTTAGCGGTGTTATTATTGGCGAAGTGGTTGAATGTGGCCAACACCCAGATGCAGACAAATTACGCGTCACCAAAATCAATGTTGGCGGCGATGAGCTTATTGACATTGTTTGTGGAGCACCAAACTGCCGTTTAGGCTTAAAAGTGGCTGTAGCGATGGTTGGCGCTGTGTTACCTGGCGATTTTAAAATTAAAAAAGCCAAGTTACGTGGTCAACCGTCAATGGGCATGTTGTGCTCGTATGGCGAGTTAGGTATGGACATCGAAAGTGATGGCATTATCGAATTACCACAAGATGCGCCTTTAGGCGTCAATGTGCGTGAATACTTGCAATTAGATGACGCCATTATTGATGTTGATTTAACGGCTAACCGCGCTGATTGTTTAGGCATGGCAGGGCTTGCACGCGAAGTGGGTGTATTAAATCGCCAAGCAGTGACAGAGCCTTCCTGGGAAGCGGTAACGGCCACTATCGACGCGCCGTTTAGCATTAATGTTGTTGCACCAGATTTGTGCCCACGTTACTTAGGCCGTGTGGTTAAAAACATCAATGTTAAGGCTGCTACGCCATTATGGATGCAAGAAAAATTGCGTCGTAGTGGTATTCGCTCAATTGATCCCATCGTTGATATCACCAACTATGTGTTGATCGAATTTGGTCAGCCAATGCATGCGTTTGATTTAAATGCCTTAAACGGCGGTATTACCGTGCGTTTAGCTGATGGTGTTGAAAAGCTAACCTTACTGGATAGCAACGAAATTACCGTTCCAAGCGATACCTTAGTGATTGCAGACGATAAACAAGCGGTTGCGCTTGCGGGTGTGTTTGGCGGCGAAAGTACCGGTGTGAATGAAAACACCCAAGACATTCTTTTAGAGTGCGCTTTCTTTGCACCATTAGCCATCATGGGTAAATCTCGTCGCTTAGGCTTACACACAGACGCGTCACACCGTTTTGAACGTGGTGTAGACCCTGAGTTGCAACATAAGGTTATGGACCGCGCTACACGCCTTGTATTAGATATTTGTGGTGGTGAAGCCGGGCAGGTGATTGAAGCCGTGTCTGCTGAGCATTTGCCCGCAGCCGCTAATATCACTTTGCGTCGTAGCAAGTTAGATAAAAGCTTAGGTCACTTTATTCCAGATTCTGACGTGGTTGAAATTCTAGAACGTTTAGGTTTTAGCGTGCAGACCAGCGGTGATGTATGGCATGTGACAACGGCTACCTATCGCTTTGATATGGCGATTGAAGAAGATTTAATCGAAGAAGTCGCCCGCATTTACGGCTACAACAACATTCCTAATATCGCCCCTCAAGCGGCGTTAAGCATGCCAGATCACAAAGAAGCGGATATTTCGTTAAAACGTGTGCGCAGTATATTTGTGGCTCGTGGTTTCCAAGAAGCGGTGACCTACAGCTTTGTCGACCCTAAGATGCAGAACATTGTTCATCCTGGCGAAGAAGCCATGGTATTGCCTAACCCGATTTCTGTCGAAATGTCAGCAATGCGCTTATCAATGTTTACTGGATTATTGACCGCAGTAGGCTATAACCAGAGCCGTCAGCAAAATAGAGTACGTTTATTTGAGACCGGTTTACGCTTTGTTCCTGATGCACAAGCAGATTCTGGAGTTCGTCAACAAGCTATGCTGGGCGCGGTTATTTCCGGTGTTCAAAACGAAGAACATTGGTCAATGGAATCGAAAACTGTCGACTTCTTTGATTTAAAAGGTGATTTAGAAGCAATAATCGGCTTGACAGTTGCCTCTACAGAATTTAGCTTTAGAGGGGCAACACATCCTGCGCTGCATCCAGGTCAATGTGCTGAAATATTACGAAATAATCGAGTCATTGGTTACATCGGTGCTATCCATCCTAGTTTGGAAAAGCCGTTTGGACTCAATGGAAAAACAATTGTTTTTGAGTTAGAACTGGATGCATTATTGCACGCCCGTTTGCCGCTAGCCCAAGCTGTATCTAAGTTTCCTGCCAATCGTCGCGACATCGCGGTAGTAGTAGATGAAACAGTTTCTGCAACTGATGTTATGAATTTGATAAGAAAAGTTGGCGAAAATCAGTTGGTTGGCTTAAACTTGTTCGATGTATACCAAGGTAAAGGTGTTGAGCCAGGCAAAAAGAGCCTAGCCATCGCACTTACGTTACAAGACACTACTCGTACACTTGAAGATAAAGATATTACTGAGACTATGGAATCAGTGGTATCGGCTCTAAAGACCGAGTTCAACGCATCGTTGAGGGATTAAAGTATGGCACTTACCAAAGCCGAAATGGCAGAACATCTTTTTGAAACATTGGGCATTAACAAACGTGTGGCTAAAGAGATGGTTGAGTCTTTTTTTGAAGAAATTCGTGAAGCACTCGAAAGTGGTGAGCAGGTCAAGTTATCTGGCTTTGGCAACTTTGACCTTAGGGACAAGAATCAAAGACCGGGAAGGAACCCGAAAACTGGTGAAGATATTCCGATTTCTGCACGCCGTGTTGTTACCTTCCGTCCTGGACAGAAGTTAAAATCACGTGTCGAAGCGGCAAACTCGGGTAAAAAATAGTTCACTAGTTAATACGCCAATCCGAACGGATCTGTATTACGAAGAGCCACTCTTAATTGAGTGGCTCTTTTGTTTTTGAATTTGGTGAATGTAACCCACCGTTTGCTGCATCAGCTTGATATTGGCATGGTAACCAGTGTATTCGATAAATCTTGCCCAGGCTGTTCTAAAATAGGTGTGAGTAAGCTGTGCAACAAAGACGTTTGCTATTGTCTGGTATAATTTCTGTTTCACACTCATTAATCACTAGTATAATGCCTTCGTTATAATATGATTTTTTACCGTGGGTCACGGTCAGTTTATTTGGAGTTTCTTTTGGCACGACAAGCAAAATATTTTGATACTCGCTTTAATAAATCACTATTGCATCCTCGTTACTGGGGAACATGGCTAGCTATCGCTGTGTTGTTTCTATTTGGCGTACTTCCCGCAAGCGTAAGAGATCCCATTGCGAGACTATTGGCTCGAGTCGTGATGAAAGTGGCCAAAAAACCATTGCGAATAGCAAAGGTGAACATTACCCATTGTTTTCCAGAAAAATCAGCTGAACAAGTCGATGAATTAATCAAAAAAAATGTTGAGACATTTGTCATTACTTTATTATCGCAAGCAGAGCTGCTTATTCGTTCTACCGCGCACCTTAAACGACGTATTCAACTTAACGGTTTTGAGCATGTTAAAGCAGCTCGCGATGCTAAGCAGCCGATTATTTTCATCATGCCGCATGTATGGCCGATGGAGTACGCAGGTCTTCGTATTAACATGGAAATACCTTTAGTGACTATGGCTAAGGCTCATCGCAATGGGTTATTTAATTGGTTTAGTAACCGGATGCGCAGCAGTCAAAATGGTCGCGTGTATATGCGTGAAGCAGGCATCAGAGCATTGTTAGCAGAGTTAAAAAATGATAACAGTTTTTTCTATTTACCAGATGAAGACTTAGGCCCTGAACAAAGTGTGTTTGCACCTTTTATGGGTACTGTTAAAGCGACGTTACCCGTGGTAGGGCGCTTAGCTCAAGCCGGCAATGCACAAGTTATGCCTGTTAAAATAGGATACGATCAACAAGCTAAACAATTTATTATGACAGTGATGCCAGCGGTGAATCCTGATGAAATGATTGGCAAAGAAAACGAAGCTATCGCATTAAACAAAGTGGTTGAACAAGTCATTAATGCTTATCCAGAGCAATATATGTGGTTTTTGAAATTACTTAAAACTCGTCCTCCGGGCGAGCAAGAATTTTACTAAAATATAACGACTACTATGATATGAACACAATAATAATAAGAGGTTTATATGGATTTTAATGAGTTATTAGCGGCTTTATCGTTTGTGGTATTCACTTATGATAATCATCACATCACCTTATTGCAGCTGTTGCAAGTGCCTCTCTACATATTTTTAGCGTGGTTTATTATCACTCGTGTTGGGCGATTGATTGTTAAAGCACTAAAACGTCGTAAAGTGGGCGCAGATGCAATTCACCTGTTCACTCGCATGTATTTTATTATCAGTATTGCGGTGCTGGTGTTTACCAGTATGGAAATTTTAAATATTCCATTAACGGCATTTGCGTTTGTGTCTGGTGCGATAGCCATTGGGGTCGGTTTTGGTGCACAAAACATTATCAATAACTTTATCAGTGGTTGGATTTTAATGTGGGAACGGCCAATCCGTATCGGTGACTTTTTAGAAGTCGGTGAAGCCCGTGGAGTAGTGGAGTGTATTAATACTCGCTCAACCTTGATACGCCGAAATGACGGGGTGCACATGCTAGTGCCTAACAGTCAGTTACTGGAAAATACCGTAACTAATTGGACCTTGATCGATAAAAATGCACGTACATTTGTTCGTGTTGGTGTCGCTTACGGTTCGGATGTGATTAAAGTACGTGAGCTGATTTATCAAGTTATTGCTGAACGGGATGATATTCTGCCGCAACCTAAACCTTCTGTCTTATTTGAGGACTTTGGCGACAACGCATTGATTTTCGACTTAATATTCTGGGTCAGTGCAGTGTCAGAAACGGATATCCGCCGCCGTCGTAGCGAAATTCGCTTTAGAATGTATGAACTATTTAACGAGAATAATGTGGTGATAGCATACCCACAACGTGATTTGCATGTTAATGGTAATTTGACGATAACTCAAAGTCATAAAATGTAAATAAAACCATTTTTATATCAATGTATATCAACAAAAAAGACGCCGTAGCGTCTTTTTCTATTTAATGCAGAAGAACTCGAAAACTACTTGGCTTTATTGTGGCGATCTAATAAGTTTTTATTAATATCAGCCATCGATAAGCCTTGGTCTTCAAGTAACACGATTAAGTGATACATCAAATCAGAGGCTTCATTCACAAGCTCCTCTTTATCATGAGTCGCAGCAGCAAGCGCAGTTTCTAAACCTTCCTCACCGACTTTTTGGGCGATACGCTTAGTACCACGTTCAAATAGCGAGGCAGTATAGCTTGACTCAGCACTTTGGCCTTTACGTGAAATAATCAACTTGGTTAGATTATCGATAAAAGGATGCGCGTTACCATCTTTCCAGCAGCTTTCTGTCCCAGTGTGACAAGTTGGGCCGTTAGGAATAACTTGAACTAGAAAACTGTCGTTGTCGCAATCTTTGTCGATAGCAATGAGATCAAGCGTGTTGCCTGAGGTTTCGCCTTTGGTCCATAAACGTTGTTTAGAACGACTAAAAAAAGTGACTTGTTTGGTGGCTAAGGTTTTCTCTAATGCAGCTTGGTCCATGTAACCTAGCATGAGGACTTTGCCCGTTAGGTGGTGCTGTACAACCGCTGGGATCAAGCCTTGTTGCTTGTCCCAATCTACGCCTGTGCTATCAAATTTGATGTCTGTCATCTGTAATCTCTTTTTGGGTAAGGCTATTTTCTAGTTTCGTAAAAGTCTAAGCCTATAAACGAATCGCGATGTTATTGGCGTGCAAGTATTGTTTTAACTCACCAATATCAATGATGCCTTTATGAAACACGCTTGCTGCTAATGCGGCATCAACCTTGGCAAGTTCAAACACTTCTTTAAAGTGCTCCATGGTGCCCGCACCGCCAGAAGCAATTAACGGTACATCGCAAATGGCGCGTACAATGCTGAGTTGTTTGATGTCATAACCACCGCGCACGCCGTCTTGGTTCATGACGTTCAATACAATCTCGCCACAACCGCGTTTTTGCACTTCTTCAACCCAATCCTGAGTATACCATTGAGTGTCTTTGGTGGCGGCTTCATCCCCGGTAAACTGTTTTACTTTGTAACTATCGCTGACAGCATCATAAAATGAGTCAATACCGATAACGATACACTGGCGGCCAAACTCATCTTGTAGGCGTGATATTAAACTCGGGTCGCTTAATGCAGGCGAGTTAATCGATATTTTATCAGCACCAAAGGCAAGTTTTTCGCGTGCTTGCTCGATGGTTTTAATGCCCCCGGCGACACAAAACGGAATATCAATTTGTTCAGCTACGCGGCTAACCCAAGATTTATCGATAACGCGGTCGTGCGCGCTGGCGGTAATGTCATAAAACACTAACTCATCAGCGCCTTCTTCTGCATAACGGGCGGCGAGGGGAACGATGTCTCCAACAATCTCGTGATTGCGAAACTGCACCCCTTTAACCACTTTACCTTCGCGTACATCAAGACACGGAACTATGCGTTTGGCCAGCATTGTATTGCCTCCTTCACGGTAAATTGGTTAATCAGTAAAGCTTTACCGATAATAATGCCCGATGCTTTGCTGTCGCGTACAGCGGCAACATTGTCAAGTGTTGCAATGCCACCAGAGGCTTGCCAAAGGATATGGGGATACGTTGCGGCAAGTTCTGTGTAGAGCTCGGTATTGGCGCCTGTTAAGGTGCCATCACGGCTGATATCAGTCACTAAAGCATGCTTAAGACCGACGGTTTCAAATTCAGCCACTAACGACTCTAATGACTTACCGCCACCCGATTGCCAGCCCGATACGGCGACAATTTTGTCGCCGTTATCGTTAATATTGACATCAAGAGCCAAACAAATGGCATCGCTGCCGTATTTTACAAACCAACTTTTGACCAGTTCAGGCTCTTTGACTGCAAGAGAGCCTATCACCACACGTTTAACCCCAATGGCTAATAATTCCGCGACTTGCTCTTCGCTGCGAATACCGCCGCCGACTTGAATATCAACATCAAGTCCCGCAGCAAGTTCAGCAATTAATTGAGTTTGGCGTTTATTCGGATCTTTAGCACCCGTTAAGTCAACGATATGCAGCAATTTTGCCCCTTGGGCTTGATAAGACTGCAATTGTACCAGTGGACTTAAGTCAAAGGTGGTCTGTTTGTCATAGTCACCTTGGTACAAGCGCACCACTTGGCCGTCAATTAAATCAATGGCAGGAATAATCACTGTGGTGTCCCCATGTTTAAGAAGTTCTGTAAAATTTGTGCGCCTACTTTGGCACTTTTTTCTGGGTGGAATTGCACCCCAAAAAAGTTACCTTTACCAATGGCGGCACTGAATGACTCGCCATAAGTGCTGCTGGCTAGGGTGTACTCACTGATTGGTGCACGGTAACTGTGAACAAAATACACGTAGCTGCCATTTTCAATGCCAACAAATAATGGGTGATCGCTCACCTCTATTTGATTCCAGCCCATGTGTGGCAGCGGTAAGCCTTTACTGTCTAGGTCGCCAATGTCTGTCGGCACTAATCCTAGACAGGTGATATTTTGCTCGCTGCGGCCGCCATGTTCATTAGACAATGATGCCAGCATTTGCATGCCTAAACACACGCCCATAACAGGTTGCGTTAAGCTTTTAATTAGCTCGATAAGGTTCTTTTGTTTTAGGGCATCCATGGCCGCACCAGCGGTGCCAACACCCGGTAGTACCACTCTTGCGGCGCTGCGGATGACATCAAAGTCAGCACTGACTAAGACATTGGCATTCAGGCGCTCAAAAGCAAACCGTACAGAGCTTAAATTGGCACAGCCGGTATCAATAATCACGGTAAGATCATTGCTAGCGTTTGAAGTATTCGATACTTGTGTCACATGAACTCCTTACAGTACACCTTTGCTTGATGGCAGTATGTCACCTTCGACTTTCACCGCTTGGCGAAGCGTACGGCCTAACACTTTAAACAGTGCTTCTACTTTGTGGTGATCGTTATCGCCTTTCGATCCAATGTGCAAAGTGCAACGTAGGCCATCAGCGAATGAGCGGAAGAAGTGAGGCACCATTTCGATAGCCATTTCACCGACCATTTCGCGATCAAAATCAGCATTGAATTTTATGAATGGACGACCAGAAATGTCCATTAAACATTCGCCACTGGCTTCATCCATAGGTAAGCTAAAACCAAAACGAGCGATACCGCGCTTGTCGCCTAAGGCCTGGCGAATGGCATCGCCAATAGCGAGGGCCGTGTCTTCTACGCTGTGGTGGTCGTCAATTTCTAGGTCGCCGTCAACATGCACGTCCATTTTAAAATTACCGTGGGTTTGAATTTGATCCAGCATATGGTCAAAAAAGCCAATCCCGGTTTCAATCTTACCTTTGCTTTGGTTGTCTAAGTCGATGGTGACTTTGATGTCGGTTTCTTTGGTGGTACGCACTACCGTTGCCACGCGACCTTTACTTAATAAAGCGCTGGTTATAGCATCCCAGTCGAGTGTTTGACGATTATATTTAAAGCTTTTAATGCCCATGGCATTAGCGAGCTCAACGTCAGTTTCACGATCGCCAATTACCGCTGATTCAGTAAAATCTACTTTACCTTGGGTTAAGTAGTCTTTTACTAAACCAAGTTTAGGCTTACGACAGCTGCAGTTTTCATCATTAAAGTGTGGACAGATAACCACATCGTCAAAAACGACACCTTGGCTTGAAAAAATTTGCATCATCATGTCGTGCGGGGCATCAAAGTCTGCTTTTGGAAACGAAGGTGTGCCCAAACCGTCTTGATTGCTGACCATGACTAAACGGAAACCGGCTTTCTGCAATTTAAGTAACGCTGGGATCACTTGTGGTTCAAACACTAATTTAGCCAAACTATCGAGTTGTTTATCGATGGCTGGCTCTTCAACTAATGTACCGTCGCGGTCGATAAAAAGGATTTTCTGTTTCATGCTAACTACCTTAATGGTGATATCTAATTCTTATTTATGATGTATAGGGTATTGACCGATATGCAACGTGCACTAACGCACTAACCAAATAACTGAATAATCACATCGGTTTGTTTGGCTGATGTAAAGCTAAAACGAATCGCATCAGCAAGGCGTGGGTCTTTGTATGCTCGAGCAACCACGCCGGAATCGCTTAATCGTTTAGCGGCTGCTTGTACATCGTCAAATTGGGCTAAAACATAGTTACCGTTGGCAGGTAACACCTTAGCGCCATAGGCTGTTAATGCAACGCTTAAGCGTTTGCCTTGTTCAATTAAACTGGCGACTTGAGTTCGCATAGTGTCAATGCCAGCAGGACTTAACGCTTTTACCGCAAGGTCTGACACCGGTAATGGCACCGGGTAAGGGGCGATGACTCGCATGACTAAGTCAATAATGTCATCACTGGCGAGCATAAAGCCACAACGTGCACCTGCTAAAGCAAATGCTTTTGATAATGTGCGCAACACCACAAGGTTAGGGTAGGTGCCAAGTAAATCTGCCACGCTGTAGTCTGGGCAAAACTCAATGTAGGCTTCGTCTACCACCACAATAGCTTTAGGTGCTGCGTTAATAGCTTGTTCAATTTTGTCTTTTGCAATCACGGTGCCGGTTGGGTTATTTGGGTTACAAATAAATACAATTTTGGCATTGCCGATTTGTGTTGGCCACGCATCCGGTAACTGATATTCATCGGTTAAACTTAACGCTGTGACAGCTACATTAAAGGTTGCAGCACTAATTGAATACATTCCATAAGTTGGACCAAAACAAGCAATACTGTCGACGGCAGGGATACAAAATGTACGAATGAGTAATTCGATCGCTTCGTCGGCACCGCGACTGGCAATAATATTACTTGCCTTAACGCCTGAATAACGGCTGTAAGCATTGATGAGTTCAGCAGGTTGGCATTCTGGGTAACGATTCACTTTATCAAGCGGGCTATTATTGAATGGCGATTCATTGGCGTTAATCCAAATATCACCGCGACCACCAATTCGTCTGGCACTTTGATAGGGTGTTAATGTCAATAATTCGGGTCTGGCCAACGTTTTTGGATCAAAAGGCGCAGCTAAGGTTTGGCTCATGGTGGTGTTCTCTACTTTCTACTCTATAAGGTGCTAACTAGCGCTTAGCGATAGCGCTGACAATATGAATGACTCACTACTCACTACTCAAAACTGGCTAAACGAATGGCGATAGCATTTTTATGTGCATCTAATAATTCATTTTCTGCCAACACCATCACAGTGTTACCTAAAGTTTTAAGCCCTTGTTGGCTGAGCTCTTGCACTGTAAAACGTCGACTAAAATCGGCTAATGACAAACTTGAAACTGAACGGCTATAACCATAAGTCGGTAAAACATGGTTAGTACCGCTAGCATAATCGCCCACAGACTCTGGGGTATAAGCGCCTAAAAAGACGGAGCCGGCACCGCGAACTTGCCTAAGCACGTCGCGTGGGGCAGTAGTTTGAATAATTAAATGTTCTGGGCCATACAAATTAGACACTTTTGCAGCTTGCACCATATCGCTAACAATAATACTGCGGCTGCATTCTAGCGCTTGTGCGGCGATGTCTTTACGGCTCAACTGTGCTAATTGTTCAGTTAACGCTTGGTTGACTTGCTCTGCCAGTGTTAATGAGTCAGTCACTAACATTACTTGCGAGTCAACACCATGTTCTGCTTGGGATAATAAATCGGCCGCAACAAAACCAGGATTTGCATCTTTGTCGGCAATCACTAACACTTCAGACGGACCTGCAGGCATGTCTATTGACACACTAATACGGCTGTCCTGTGACACTAATCGTTTTGCTTCAGTTACATAACGATTACCCGGACCAAATATTTTGTCTACGTTTGGCACCGATTCTGTCCCAAATGCTAATGCCGCAATGGCTTGGGCACCACCCACCTGGAAAATATCAGTAATACCACAGACATTGGCGGCATAAATAATCGCATCATTAATCGGTGGTGGACTGACTAACACACGCTTTTCGCAACCGGCAATTCTTGCTGGTAACGCCAACATCATTACTGTGGATATTAATGGAGCTGTACCACCGGGAATATATAAGCCGACTCGCTCGATGGGTTCACTGCGCAATTCACAACGAATTCCCGCTTGAGTTTCTATATCAACACCTTGAAACACCTGCGCCTTGTGAAAGGTTTCAATGTTGTTCACCGCTTGCGCAACAGCTTGTTTGACGTCGTCACCTACACGTGCACATGCTGCCGCAATGGCGTCAGTTGATAATGCGAGCTCAGTCAGTTCAACACCGTCAAATTGCTTGTTATAAGCCAGTAATGCGCTATCACCTTGAGCGTTGACTTGCTCAATAATGTCACGAACACGTTGCTCTACACTTGCATCACCAATTAATGGCGAACGCGCTAACGTTTGTCGTTGTTGTTCAGTAGATAAAGAAGCCCAATCGAGAATTTGCATTTGTGTTACCCCATCATTTTTTCAATAGGCATGACCAGAATTGAGCTTGCACCTAGTGCGGTTAATTCTTCCATAGTGTCCCAGAATAAATCTTCTGTGCTTACTACGTGAATAGCCACACGATTAGTGTCGTCATTAAGTGGTAATACGGTTGGGTTTTCAGCGCCTGGGAGTAGGGCAACGATTTGATCTAACGTTTCAATTGGAGCGTGCAATAAGATGTACTTACTTTCACGGGCACGGATAACGCCATTAATACGCGATAAGATTTTGTTGATTAGAGCTTGTTTTTCAGTAGATTGAGTTTTGTTTGATTGAATAATGCAAGCCATTGAGCGGTAAATGACTTCGGTTTCATACAAGCCGTTCGCTTCAAGGGTTGCACCGGTCGAGACTAAATCACAAATGCCATCTGACAATCCTGCCCGTGGCGCGACTTCAACAGAACCTTTAAGCATACAGTCGCTGTAGTTAATGCCTTTTTCTAGCATAAAACGGCGCAGTAAGTTCGGGTAAGATGTCGCGATGCGCAGACCTTCTAGTGAGTTGGCATCTTTATATTCAAACTCATTAGGTACCGCGAGTGATAAACGACATGAACCAAAATCTAATTCACGTAATTTAGTGCATTCAGCCGGTTTACCTGCTAGTTGGCGCTCTATTTGTTCTTCTTCTAGAACGTTTTCACCGATAATACCTAGGTCGACAACTCCATCCATTACTAGGCCTGGAATATCATCATCACGAACGCGTAATAAGTCGATTGGCATGTTGTCTGCGTGTGCAATCAAGCGTTGCTCATTAACGTTAAATTTAACGCCACAGCTTTTCAGCAATTGTTGAGATTCTTTAGATAAACGGCCTGATTTCTGGATGGCTATACGTAAACGCTTTGACTCACTCATGTGATAATTCCTTATGTATTAAATATAAAATGTGTAAATTTAACTGCTTAAATAAAAATAAAAATCTAGAAAACAAAAAACCCCTGAAATTCCTTCCAGGGGTTTATGTGAATAATTGTTCACCACCAGAAGGATATCGTCCTTCGGCAGTTAGCATCCGAAGGCTACCGCATATGGTGATGATGGTGGATTGTAGTCACTTGGATGTTCATTTCAGTACTCTTTATTTGATATTAGTAAATCAGTTCAAATGAGGGATTATGCACTCATCTGATGTCGTGTATATCGACTTGTAGTTAACTTAACCGCATTTATGCTTGTTTGCAAGAGCGGATAAAGCATTAATGTTATTTAATTACCATATTTTTTGCATAAGATATGCTTTCTTGTCTGTTTGTGATCATTAGAGCCGATTAAGAAAGCGTTAACAACACAACTGCTTAATATTTTAGCTATCAATGCCCTTGGGGATTAACCTCTACTTGTTGTTTGTCGATAAATGACTTTGAGAACTCAATAAATACAAAGGGTAGACCGTTAGCGTAATGACGCCTCCCATTTGGCACTCTACATCACTTAGGTTAATGATATCGTTTAATGGCTTGATTCTTATGCAACAAGAGCCGTGTGCTAGTCGATTATTCAAGGGATAAACGATGTTTTAGTGTGATGAAACTTGTTCCTTTAGTCTTTATGAATCGCAATGTTTAAATCATATCGTTATAAGCCATTGAGTTTATTGGACGCTACTTATAAGCTGGCGTGTATTACGCTTTATTAATTTAGCTAACTTCTCGAGGTACGCACAGTATGAAGACCATTGATGTAGTGGCGCTTAGAGATGTTATGGACTTAATGCTCGATGCAGTATGTGTGGTTGATAAAGCAGGAAATTTTGTGTTTGTTAGTGCTGCATTTGAAGATATTTTTGGATACTCTCCTGACGAAGTGATAGGCAAACCTATGCTTGACCATGTTTATCCTGAAGACGGTATAAAGACACTTAAAGTCGTTGAATCATTGCTGAGTGGCAAAAAACTACCTCGTTTTGAAAATCGTTGGGTTCGTAAAGATGGCAAAATAATTGATATTCTTTGGTCGGCACGATGGTCTGAAGATCACCAGTTTAGAATTGCAGTTGCTCACGATATTACTGAACGAAAATTAATGGAGCAGCAACTTCATTACATTGCAGGACATGATCCATTAACAGAATTACCTAATAGAGCATTGTTGTTTGGGCGTTTACAAACATCGCTTGGACTGGCGCGTCGCGAAGGCTCTCATCTTTCTTTGTTATTTATCGACATTGATGGGTTTAAACATGTTAATGACAGCTATGGGCATCTTGTTGGTGACAAGCTACTTAAGAATATCGCTCAGCGTTTGCGTGATTGCGTTCGTAAATCAGATACGGTTGGACGTTTTGGTGGCGATGAATTTGTCGTTGTACTAAATGGTATTGATTCTGTTGATAGTGTGCTGTTTATTGCAGAGAATATTCGACTTGAACTGGAGAAAACTTATCAATTTGATAGCCTTAATTTGCAACTTTCACCGAGTATTGGTGTCGCTCGTTATCCCGATAATGGTGCTGATGAGCAGCAATTAATTCAATATGCAGATCAAGCTATGTATAGAGCAAAAAATGCTGGAGGGAACCGGATCGATACTGGTGTAGACCATCTTAAGTAGGGTTACGGTTTAGGGCCTGTTGATCTTTCAAGGCTGTTTTTGCAAAGATCAACAGGCCCTCGTCATTAGCTCAAACTTTAACAAGAGTTATGTAACGAAATAGCCGTTCATCATTAATGGTAACCAGAACTATGGTTAACGATATGTTCTGCGCATAAAAACATAATGTACTCGATAGCTTTTAATATGATGATGTATTCATCTAGTTGTACAGATTAGGAAGAACATTTTAGTATGCGAAAAACCGATAAAAAAATCGATAATAAATTAAGAGAGGGGTTAACCGTCGTATGCGAACATGCACTGGATAGCTATCCTGGTTTTGCATGGATTACGCACGTCGTTGATTACACGACATTCCCCAAGAGCTTACGAATTATTTGTATATTTGATACTGAAACACAACTAACGCAATTTAATCAAAGTGGTCATAAAGCGCTACTGTTAACGCTAATTCAACGCACCCTTGCTCAATACCAGATTGATCTCAAAAATATTAATCAACATGTTAGTTTTGATACTGAAACTGCTTGTGATCAGCAACATCATGGTAATTGGGCGTTGCGATTACATAATGCCAGTAGTATCGATAAAAACGGGCTATCTAAGCTGCACTAACGTTGTATTGGGATTTTGTTTAAGCTCTTGATATTTAATGTTAATTTTTTAACCGTTAACTCATTAGATTAAAGTTCTGTTGGTGATTATAAAAATGCAGTACATGGGCAAGCTCGTAATCTGCTTTGTTTAATTCACCATAAGCAAAATGTGGTGCCAAATCAGTTTGATATTGTTGAAAATCTTTTAAAGATTGTATTAGCCTAGCGAGTGCTTGATTAACATCAACACTGCGGTCTAACTCTGGCGCAGCAGGGATTGGTTCGGCTAAGTTATGAGACATTGCACCTTTAGTGACAAATGCGGTGAATGCCAGGGCTCCGACAGTTTGTTTAAAGAGTGCTGATTTATGCTCTGGAAACCCGCTCATTGAAAACTCAACACTTTGCGCGCAATGTGTAAACACTTCAGCACTGTTCCACTTGCCAGTGCTTAAACCTGCAAGTTGTTCGGTTGATAACATCGTTAACTTATTCAACTTGGCTAATAGTGCAGCAATGTTCAGTTGTGTTGGATCATTGCCTTGGCTTAACCATAATGCACTGGCACCAGTTAATCCTACCGCAGCGCCTAACATTCCCACTTTTAAAAACTGTCTGCGTTGCATTATGTGGCCTTTTTGGTAGGCATTAACTTACTATTTAATGTCATCATCATCATCATCATCATCATCAACTTAACGACTGTGTGGATTGCTTATTTCTATAACAAGATGTTAATTGCCGTGTCAATCAATAGAACAAGCTCGTTAGCCAAATAATCAAATGGCTACTCAAGGGTAAATAATATTCGATGATGTCAGCTGCAATTGTATTTGACTGCTTATTTCGGCTTTTTGACTGGCTGTTAAGAGGGTTGAGTTATCAATTGCTGTCATCGCTGCTCGTTTGTCAAACCCACTCCAGACATTGACGGTACTGGCAATAGATTCTAATCGAGTCGTGGCATCATTAATGCGTTCGGCTACATTAAACGCTTGTTGTGGATCTGTTTGGCTCAACTGGGCTGATCGTTGACGAAAAGCAATATCTTTGTTGTCATCGGACAGCGAGTTTATTACCTGCAAAAAATCGACTTCCGAATTTTCTGCGAGGGCGTAGCTAGCGTTAATGATAATATCCCGCTGAACATTCGCTTCATAATTATCTATTCGCGCTAGCATCATATTGGGTTCCACACTGGCTATTTCAGCTAAGGCACTGTTGAAATAATCTTGATTTAAATCGTAAGCTTGTTTTTGATTGTTTAAAAATACTAAAGCAGCCTCAGGATCTGTTTCTGCCATTTTTCGAGAGACAATATATATCCCGCTGGCACGTTGCTCTACGGCAATAGTATCTAACCAATCGACAGCATCTTGAGTATTCTTTTCAACCAACTGATATACCATCGATGTAATAAGATAATTAGTCGATTCATTTAATGGCAGTGATGAAATGAGATTGGCGGCTTCGTTAGGTGACTGTTCAATGTAATAATACATGGTATTTAAGTACATTTTTAACGTTGATTGAGTTTCTGTTTGCAATTTTAACCATTCAAATGCGGCTATTGCATCGGTGTTGGCCCATGAGTCGACAATCGACATTATGATCGACGACTTCATTGGTTCTACTGCTAATAACTCTACATCGCTTAATGCTTGTTGTGGATTTACAGACGCTAAACCACGTAAATAACCGTCGAGTAATGATTCATATTGTTCAGTCGACTTTTGCTGTTCTAGCCATGAAATGACATTTGAAAATTGCATTTTCCCCGCTATTTCTAAAATTAATCCATATAAGTCTTCATGTTGCGTTTCTTCGGCAACGAGTAATGCTTCTAGAGGGTCTTGTTCGGCCAGTTGCATGATGCGAAAAATCGACATGTAAGGCGTTTCATCATTGCCTAACGATGCCTTAAATGCTTCTCGGTCGTGAGTGTTCTGGGTTACATCATTTACCGAAGTAAGATTAGCTTGACCTGCAGAGACAAATTTTGAAGTGTTGCCTTGTGGTGTTTTGGACAATAAATCGGCATGTTCGGTAGTGTCTGGGGTGTCACTAGGCCATATCAGCGGATAACTGATAAACCCGATACACCAACTTATAACCACTACAATTAACCATTTCATTATTGCTTTTCCTTAAGCTTATTGACTGTGTTCAAAGATCTCTAGGGCTACGTTATTATGATGCCGTTAACATTGCAACGAATTATTCAGTAATAGATTTAATAAAAACGAGTTTAACTGACTAATTTTTATATTAATTTATCATCGACATTTAAATTTTGAGTTTGAATAAGTCATCATAGGTAAAACTGACAAAAACGAGACATTCCACTTAGAAAAAAATTAACCCGATATTATTTCGGATAATCTATGTTTATTTTTATCATCAACAAAATCGAGACCTGGATCTTATATTGCGACTAAAAATAAGGCTATCTTTACAGTAGTGTTTTTATAGAGCAATAACTTATGTTTCAGATTTTTTCTGATTTTGCATCTTGGCTTATATACAGTTTATTGGGGTTGTCGCCAGAGACCAAACTCGGAGATGCGCTGCATTTTTTTGTTGAAGACGTCACTAAAATTTTTGCTTTACTGCTGGTGATGATTTATTTCATTGCCCTCATCCGGGCTTCGTTAAATGTTGAGCGTGTCAGAGATTATTTAGCAGGTAAACACCGAGGATTAGGTTATTTAATGGGATCAGGTTTTGGTGTCATAACGCCATTCTGTTCTTGTTCGAGCATTCCTGTTTTTTTAGGTTTTACCTCTGCCGGGATCCCATTAGGGATCACCATGAGCTTTTTGATTACCTCGCCTTTAATCAACGAAGTCGCAATATTACTGCTTATGAGCTTATTGGGGCTCAAATTTACCTTATTGTATATTGCCGTTGGAATGAGTGTGGGAATGTTAGGCGGCCTGTTTCTTGACAGTATTAAGGCTGAACGTTGGCTACAGTCGTTTGCGGCCGAAGCCTTAAAACGTGGTCAGCAGAAGGGGGTTGGCAATATTGCTGATGATAGTGGCAAAGTGCAAACTATGTCATTGCCACAAAGGCATCAATTTGCCAAAACTGAGATGCTAGATATATTCGGCCGAGTGTGGAAATGGGTCATCATTGGGGTGGGTTTGGGCGCGGCGCTGCATGGCTTTGTACCAGACGGTTGGATTGAAGCGCATTTGGGCGACGGACAATGGTGGTCTGTTCCTGCTGCGGTGTTGCTCGGCATTCCACTTTATTCCAATGCGACAGGTGTTATTCCGATTATGGAAAGCCTTATTATCAATGGTTTACCAATAGGTACCACATTAGCATTTTGTATGAGCACTGTAGCGGCCAGTTTTCCTGAATTTATTTTGTTAAAGCAAGTCATGCAATGGCGTTTACTGGCAATATTATTTAGCCTTCTATTAGTTTCATTCACTTTAGTGGGGTGGATATTTAATGCATTTGCTCCGTTTCTATCATCTACGAATTAGTCACAAGGAACAATAAATGAAAATCATTAAAGTATTAGGTTCAGGTTGTAAAAAGTGTCTTGAAACTGCTGAGCTTGCCCAAGCTGTTGCCGACGAAAAAGGTGTTGCTATAAAAATAGAAAAAGTAACCGATATGGCGCAAATTATGGCTTATGACGTAATGAGTACGCCAGCGGTAGTGGTTGATGAAAAAGTGGTCCATAAAGGCAGTAAACCCACCAAAGATCAAATGGCAATGTGGATATAATGTGTCTGTAGCGATTAATGGCTTGGGGCTATTGGCTGTAAGTTAGTAGTAACCTGCCATTAGATTGAAATACGATCATCTATAAGTTTACTATATTCAAATCAACCTTAACCCTGTTGTGTTTACTCTGCTCAGGTATATTTAAGCGTAAAGCTAAGGTTCCTCCTCATCGCTTTTACGTTCCCACGTTACGTTGTTCACAACGCTGTAAGTGACGTCTCGTCATTAACAGATGATTCACCGAATCCATCACTTTTGTTATTTTTCTACATAATTTCTGCACTTTCTGTCTATATCATCTATTGGTAATACAATATCTCTTTAGTTAAACCAATAACGATCCACTTAAAGGAATCGATGCCATGAAATTATTCGTTAAACATCAACAATTCACTCAATCAATTTTGTGTTCTTTGGTTATCGCAGGTTTATTAACAGCCTGCAACGGCAGTGATAATAACACTGACACAGCTACAGTCGATGAGAGCACGACAGTGGTCACTGATAATGGTGTCAGTTACGACGGCACTACTGACGGTGTACTATGTGATTATGCATACAGCGAATTCAATGATTCTGAGTCTGTGGGTTATAACAGCGATTCACAGTGGAATTGTACCGATGATATGCGCGAATTAGTGGCAAACGGTATTCCTGATCACGCTGTTGGGACTTTTCCTAATGATAACAATCCGAACATGATCACCGTGCAAGACATTACAGCCAGTATTACTTTACAGCCTGTTAAAACTGATGTTGCTAAAGAATTAGGTGGCCCATCAGGCCCGCAGGGGTATGTGTTAAATGGGGTTAAAATCGATGCCAGCACAGCCGGAACCTGTGATGATTCTGGTTTAATTTGTGATGCAGTTATGAATGTTGGCAACTGGAATATTGAGGCGCTAGGTCAATCAAGCTTTGATTTTGGTACTGATGACAATAATGCGCATGTTCAACCAAGTGGCGAATATCATTATCACGGTATGCCTGAAGGTTTTATTACGCTACACGGTGGCAGCAGTGACACTATGACCTTAATTGCATGGGCATCTGATGGATTTCCGATTTATGCTCGTTATGGTTATAGCAGCGCAGATGATGCTACTTCAGGACTTAAAGTGGTCACGGGTAGTTACCAATTAGTCACAACAGTGAGTGATAACAGACCATCGACGGATTTATATGCTTTAGGTACCTTTAAACAAGATTGGAAATATGTAGATGGATCAGGTGATTTAGATGAATGTAACGGCCGCTTTGGGGTCACTCCAGAGTTCCCTAATGGCATTTATCATTATTACGCGACAGACAGTTACCCGTTCTTTCAGCGATGTGTGAAAGGTGAAGTTGAAGCTGCTGGCCAATTACCTCCACCACCTCAATAAATCAATCTTATTACACGTAAGGAGGACATTACATGCGCGTTTTGAAAAAACAAATAATAATGATTATTTTTATGATGAGTTTACTGTTGGCAACAGAGGCTCAATCTCACATGATGGTGGCTCAACACGGCACCATCAATATGGTCAATAATGGTGCGTTTATGGTGTTATCATTACCGATCAGTGCGTTTAATGATATAGATGATGATATTAATGGTCATTTATCAACGGTTGAGTTTAACGCTCATCGTGTTGAAATCATTGCTCAAATATTGGCTAAGGTTAAATTAAAAGATAATAATGGTTTGCGTCCATTAGAGGGGTTAATGTTTTCGTTAGGCGATGATCATCATGACGCCGATACAGCGACGCAATTAATTGTTATGGGGCGTTTTGCTATTGATAACAACGCGACAAATTTAATTTTCTCATTAGACTTATTTGGCCTAGCCGAGGCTGAAAAAGTCATGAGCATGAGTGTGAAACACAAGGCGGCCAATCAAAAAATGGCGTTTGAACTCACCCCGGAACACCCTATTCAAAACCTATTTGCTGAATAACTCACTGTCCAACGATTAAGTTAGGCGTTGAACGAGTCAAAAATGCTGAGTCACGCTGGTGGCCAGCATTTTTTGTTTCCAGTTTAATCCATCGGAGAGTCGACATTGTTAACCTATCTCCTTTACAACTTTTGGTGATAAACAGTTGGAACATGATGCCGTTATAAGCATAATAGCCCAAATCACACTACATATGCATTAGCGCGATAATTTGAGGATGCTTTGAGCTCTACACTTACCCAATCTGTAATCCATGAATTTAGCGATCGCGGTGCGTTAGCCAAACATGTGCATCATTACCACCATCGACAAAGTCAGACAGATATGGCCGTTGCGGTCAGTGACGCTATTGCTAAAAAGCATAATCTGATTTTAGAAGCGGGTACTGGTGTGGGTAAAACCTATGCGTATTTAATTCCGGCCTTACTCAGCGGCAAGCAAGTGGTTGTGAGTACCGGCAGTAAAAATCTGCAAGAGCAGCTATTCCTCAAAGATCTCCCCGCATTACTTGCCATGTTAGATGTACATGTACCGATTGCGTTATTAAAAGGGCGTAACAATTATTTATGTCAGTTACGTCTTGAAAAGCAGATGCAAAATGCCAGTCAATTTAGCGAATATTATATTGATGATTTACTCAAGATTAACCAATGGGCACATTTAAGCAAAGATGGCGATATCGGCAATTTAACCTCGGTGGCAGAGCATTCAGAGGTTATTCCTAGCATTGTGAGTACCAAAGAAACCTGTACGGGTAAAAAATGCGATCATTATGATGTGTGTTTTACCCGTAAAGCACGTATTAGGGCCATGGAGGCAAAAGTGGTGGTGGTTAATCACCATTTATTTTTTGCCGACCGCTTACTCAAAGACACCGGGTTTGCCGAGTTATTGCCAGATCCTGATGTGGTTATTTTTGATGAAGCCCATTTGGTGCCAGATATTTGCATTAACTACTTTGGCAGCCATATCTCCAGTCGCGAAATTGATCAGTTGCTTAATGGCATCATTAAAATACACAAACAACTCATTCGCGACAGTATTCAAATAGAGCAACTGTCGCAACGTGGGCTGTTGGCTTTGAGTGACTGGCACAACGCTATGTACGACAACCAAGTAACTGATTGGCGTAAAGTACTCGCCAATAAACACTTAGCGACAGTATCGTGGGCACTACAACAGGCACTTACCGACCTTACCAATGTAATGCGTCATCATCTTGGGCGTGAAGACCAACTCGACTTAGCGTTTGAACAATTGCATGAGCTTGCTGAAAAGCTACAAGACTATTTTGAATGCAAAGACATGCAAGCGGCTTATAGTGTCGAGTTAGGTCCGCGCTTTATCCTGTTAAGACTGAGTCCTATCAATGTGGCAAAACAATGCCAGCAGCTGTTTGATGCCAAAACTCGCTGGATTTTCACCTCGGCTACCTTACAAGTAAACCGAAGTTTGGGCCATTTTGCGACTGAGCTAGGCTTGTTATCAGCGCAACAAATCATTTTAGACAGTCCATTTGATTACCCTAATCAAGCGGTATTTTGTGTACCGCGCCATTTAGGTAAAGTAGGGCAGTCGCAACATACGGTAAAACAATTAGTCGATGTGTGTATTCAAGCTATCAACGCGGCTCAAGGCCGTACGTTCATATTGTTTACTAGCCATCAAATGCTCGAACAAGTTGCATCCGCTTTACAAGGTAAAGTCGCTTATCCTTTACTGGTACAAGGCCAAGCCAGTAAACAAAGTTTGTTAAATAAATTTAGGCAGTTAGGTAATGCCGTTTTACTCGGTACCAGCAGTTTTTGGGAAGGCGTCGATGTTCGCGGTAAGTTACTCAGCTGCGTGATTATCGATAAGTTGCCGTTTGTATCGCCAGATGATGCCTTATACAAAGCCCGTGCAGCCAATGCCGAACGTCAAGGGCTTGACCCCTTTAACCATATTTCCCTGCCACAAGCGGTCATAAGTTTAAAGCAAGGCGTCGGGCGGCTAATTCGTGATGAGAAAGACCGTGGTGTGCTTATTTTGTGCGATAACCGTATCGTTAACCGCGCTTATGGCCAGGCGTTTATTAATTCTTTGCCACCCATGCAACGCACACGTGACTTAGACCGTGCATTACAATTTTTAAAACAAATCCCTTAAGCTTTTTAAAACCGTACGCATCAGTTATCATATTGAGTCTATTTGATGTTTTTTTACTGGGTAACCCATCATAATGCCAAAGCCGTTAACCATCCTCGCTCTTGATACTTGCACTGAAACTTGCTCCGCTGCGTTAACCATTAATGGTGAGGTGTTTGCACTTATTGCTGATGCACCACGTGAGCATAGTCAACGATTATTACCTATGGTCGATGAAGTGCTAGCCCAAGCCCAAGTGACACTGGCCGATGTGGACATGATTGCCTATGGCCGCGGTCCTGGCAGTTTTACCGGTATCCGCATTTGTACCAGCATGACCCAAGGATTAGCCTTGGGACTCGACTTGCCGGTTATTGGCATTTCGACCTTAGCCGCTATGGCCCAATTAGCCATAACAGAGCAAGGTGCTACGCAAGTATTGTGCTGTATTGACGCCCGTATGAAGGAAGTCTATTGGGGCCAATACATTGCCAAAGACGGCATTGCTACCTTAGTAGGTCAAGAACACGTTAGCGCGCCAGAAGCGATTGAGTTAACCCTCGATACACAACAAAACATTAGTGTTTGTGGCACAGGCTTTGAAGCCTATCCACAATTATTAACGATAGCGCCACACATGACACCATGCACCCAAGCAACTTATCCAGATGCGAAAGCCATGTTAATTCTGGCACAACAAGGTTATCAACAAGGTTTGCATACTACTGTTGATGAACTTTCGCCTGTGTACCTTCGTGATACTGTTACGTGGAAAAAACTTCCAGGCCGAGAATAGCCATTCACGGCAATTTGACATAAAGTATAAGATTCAAATATAGGTAAACGGTGTCGTTAATGACGATAAATTCAGCATTATCAATGGCAAATAATCAATCAGGCCCAATTAGCCTGAGCCAAGCTGTTGCCGGTAATCGGCCGATCATAGCGGCCCACGAACCTATTATTGTTAATCCTGCTACTGTAGAAACTGAGGTTCAAGGGATTGAAGCTCGCAACATGGCCATTGTTGACGATTCAACTTTATCGGCCAAACAGCAAGCGCGTGTTGAATTCGACCGTGAGACTTACAGTCAGCGTGGCGCTATAGCTCAGTATTTATCGACACAGCATTCTGCTAAAAGAGACGAAATTCAACAAATGGTTGGTATTGATTTATATGCCTAATGTGCCGTTGTCTGCAACACCCAGTCGTAGCCGTTTTGTGATTGAATTACTGTTGGCTTTTTTACTGACGCGATTCCCTTATATCTCTATACCTTTTAAATGGTTTGAAAGTTATTTTCACGAATTATCTCATGGCATCGCGACATTATTGACCGGTGGCTCGGTCAGTCATATTCAGCTATTTCCAAACGGCGCTGGCTTTTGTTTTAGCCAAGGCGGCAGCAGTATATTAATCGCTTATGCGGGCTATTTTGGCGCCGCACTCTGGGGTTATTCGATATTTCTGATGGCAACGCAAAAACAGACCATTAGATTTACCCTGACTTTACTCGCGTTTACCGTGGCAGCATCGTTACTTTTTTGGGCTCGCGATGTGTTAACCATTGTTATACTCAGCGTATTGATAATACTTTTTTTGTTACCACTTAAATTAAAAAACAGTAGTCTGTTAAACACCTTACTGCGTATATTAGGGTTAATGATTATTTTAAATGCCATGGCAAGTCCGATGGTATTATTGGGGTTAAGCGGTCAAGGCGATGCGGTTATGTTAGCTAAAATGACTTGGCTACCTGCATGGTTATGGGTAATAACATGGCTCGCCTTTAGCGGGTTTATGTTGTTGCTCTGTTGGCGTAAAGTTGATCGAAAAAAGGGAGTGTCAAAATGAAACGTAACATGATGTTAGGAGCCTTAATTGGCTTATCAAGTTTAGGTATGTCGACCGCAATATACGCAGCCGATAGTATGCCCGATAAAAAAGTGACAGCACCGCAGGTTAGTTCTGCCCTTGCTAAAGCAGTGGCCAGCGAGTTTCGTACTGCAGATAATAAACTACGTGACCAATATCGTCATCCTGCTGAAACATTAGCGTTTTTTGATATTAAGCCTGAACAAACTGTGATTGAACTATGGCCAGGTGGTGGTTGGTATGCTGAAATTTTAGCGCCATACCTAGCTGAAAAAGGCCAATATGTAGCTGCTAATTTTGAGACTAATCCTGCAACAGACACGAATCAAAGTGCTTATTACAAATCAGCTGGTTTGAAGTTTGAAAAATGGGTTAGCGATAACAAAGCCAGTGTAGGCAATGTACAGTTTGTAACGCTTGATCCACCGGCTAAGTTTTCATTGGGTAAAGATAATTCTGCAGACCACGTATTAACATTCCGTAACTTGCACAATTGGGCAATGAAAGGAGAGTTGGAAGGTGTGTTTAAAGCCGCTCATGACGTGTTAAAAGTTGGAGGCTCATTAGGCATTGTTGAACATCGTGCCAATATCGGTATGGCTGCAGAAAGTGGCTATATGGATCAAAATCAAATGGTTGAGTTAGCCAATAAATACGGTTTTGAATTAACCGGCAGCTCTGAAGTGAATGCCAATCCTAAAGACACTAAAGATTATCAAAAAGGTGTGTGGACATTACCACCGCGTTTAGCTATGGGCGATCAAGATAAACAGAAGTATCTTGATATTGGTGAAAGTGATCGTATGACAATCAAATTTACCAAAATAGCCGCTAAATAATTTTTGTAAAGTGAGCCAACAATGTTGAACATTGATGTAGAAGAAATTCAATTGCCGTTGGCTCATATTACTCTTGCAGCTAAACGTTATGGTCAAGCCGACAAGCCAGTGATTTTGGCTTTGCATGGTTGGCTTGATAATGTCGACAGTTTTATCCCCTTAGCGCAGGCCTTTGCTCAGCAAGGGTTATTCGATAAATTTCAACTGATGTGCATCGATTGGCCAGGGCATGGATTATCAGATCATCGCCCAGGGCGTTATCCGTTGCATTGGGTTGATTATATTTACGATCTGCAAGCCGTGATCCATACCCTGTCACAAGAAACGGGTCCCATTATCTTATTGGGCCATTCGCTCGGCGGCATTGTGGCGTCAGCTTACAATGCATGTCTTGCTGACAACATCCATAAACTCATATTAATAGAAGCCCTAGCACCGTTATCTGAATCTGCCACACAAGCTAAAGATCGCTTACGAAAAGGCTTACAGCAACAACAACGCTTTAATCGTCAACTCGCCAGAGTCACTCCAACGTATTCTTCAATGGATACTGCGATTCAGGCTCGCCATCAACTCACTGGATTAGCATTACCATGGTGCGAAATGATCACCAAACGTAATATGGCTACCACTGATGGCCACTATTCTTGGCGTAGTGATCCTCGGTTAAAATTAGACTCACTTAACCGTTTTACCTTTGAACAGGTTGACGCTTTGATGACAATAAGTGACACGCCTTCGTTACTCATTGTTGGCCATGATGGCTATAAACAATTAACAGTATCAACAGAGCAAGCCAATAAATGGTTTTCCAATATTGATATCGTTCATTTAGCCGGAGACCATCATCTTCACATGGGGAATGCCGACCTGGTTGCTAAATCGATTGGAGCATTTATTCTAAATAGCCGTTAGCCATAGGTGAAAACGCTGTTATTTTTAGTTTATTTATGTGATTATGATCGAAAATTAAAACACTTGTATGATTTAGTTCATGACAAGCAACATAATAAAGCCTGCGAAAACAATATTAATGATACGCAGACAATAAAATATTTTACCACTGACGGGGAATGCACGTCTTAGCACAGTGGGCATTATTAGGAGACACCTGTGGACCAGCCTTGGATTAATAATTTACCTGAACATGTTCCGGCCGAAATCGACCCATCTCAATTCAGTTCTTTAGTACACATGTTCGAAGATGCAGTAGCAAAATATGCTGACCAACCTGCATTTATTAACATGGGTGCGACGATGACGTACCGTAAACTCGAAGAGCGAAGTCGAGCATTTGCTGCATATTTACAAAACGAACTGCACTTAAATAAAGGCGACCGTGTTGCCATTATGATGCCCAATTTGCTGCAATATCCTATTGCTCTGTTTGGTATTTTACGTGCGGGTATGGTGGTGGTTAATGTTAACCCACTGTATACGCCACGGGAATTAAAACATCAATTAGTCGATTCGGGTGCAAGAGCCATCATTGTGGTGTCTAACTTTGCTAACACTCTAGAAGAAGTTGTTGATCAAACACCAATAGAGTCGGTCATTATCACTAACCTTGGTGATCAGCTCAGCGCACCCAAACGCACCTTAGTGAATTTTGTTGTTAAATACATTAAAAGATTAGTACCAAAATATCATTTACCGCATGCATTATCATTTCGCGATGCGCTCTCTAAAGGCCGACGCCTGCAGTACATTAAAGCCGATATTAGTGGCGAGGATTTGGCCTTTTTACAGTATACCGGTGGAACTACAGGGGTATCTAAAGGTGCCATGTTAAGCCATAAAAACGTAGTAAGTAACGTTTTACAAGCTAGTGGCGCTTATTCTCCAACGCTTGATGATGGTGCTGAGTTTGTGGTGACAGCATTGCCTCTTTACCATATTTTCGCACTGACAGTTAACTGTTTATTGTTTTTACACAAAGGCAGTAAAAATCTTCTGATCACTAACCCTCGAGATATCCCAGCATTTGTGGGTGAACTTAGAAAGTACCCGTTTACGGTATTGACGGGTGTTAATACCTTATTCAATGCTTTGGTTAATAATGAAGAATTTACTCAACTTGATTTTTCTGGTTTAAAATTGTCTATTGGCGGCGGGATGGCGGTGCAGCGCGCCGTTGCTGATAAATGGCAAAACCTTACTAAGACACGTTTACTCGAAGGCTATGGTTTAACTGAAGCCTCACCATTGGTCACATGCTGCCCATATAATCTCAGTGGGTACAATGGCTCTATTGGTTTTCCTGCGCCTTCAACCTTCATTCAGATACGTGATGATGATGGTAAAGTATTAGCCCAGGGTGAAACCGGTGAGTTGTATGCTCAAGGCCCGCAAGTGATGCAAGGCTATTGGCAGCGTCCGGAAGAAACGGCCAGTGTGATTGATAAAAACGGTTGGTTAGCCACTGGTGATATTGGTTATATGGATGAAAAAGGTTTCTTTTTCATTGTCGATCGTAAAAAAGACATGATTTTAGTGTCAGGTTTTAACGTATTTCCGAATGAAGTGGAAGAGGTTGTTGCCCTACACCCTAAAGTTATCGAAGTCGCTGCTGTTGGCGTTCCTAATGATGCCAGTGGCGAGTTAGTGAAGATTTTTGTGGTAGCAAAAGACAAATCATTAACCGAAGAAGAACTGATTAAGCACTGCCGTCATCATTTAACGGGATATAAAGTTCCTAAGCTGGTAGAATTTAGAGACGAATTACCGAAAACCAATGTGGGTAAAATTTTACGCCGACAACTTCGAGATGAAGTTAACAAAGCGTAAAATCAAAGCCGGCAACTAAGCCGGCTTTTTTATGTTTGGTTGTTATCAGCTTATCGTATTGCTCACACCTTTTTTTAGCGGAGCCTATTTTGTTAACGTTTGAATATATCAGTGATGATGCCAGCCTGTTGTCATTAGTTGAACAATACCAACAAAGCACCTTGCTGGTGCTAGATACTGAGTTTGTCCGCACTCGAACCTATTATGCTAAATTAGGCCTTATTCAAGCCTATGATGGCAAAACTTTAGCCTTAATTGATCCGGTTGCGATTACCGATTTAAGCCCATTTTGGCAGTTATTAACTGACCAAAATATTGTCAAATTAGTGCATTCATGCAGTGAAGATCTCGAGGTGTTTGCTCATTATGGTGAATGCCAACCAAGCCCTTTATTTGATAGCCAAATAGCGGCAAGCTTTGCTGGTTTAGGCCACGGATTAGGTTATGCCAAGCTCGTTGACGCATGCTTGCAAGTCGAAATAGATAAAGGCGAATCACGTACGGATTGGATGAATCGTCCACTGTCTGATGCGCAATTACAGTATGCGGCTAATGATGTGTTTTATTTATATCAATTATACCCTCAGCTGCAACAGAAGCTTGCTGCGGACAATCGTCTTGAATGGTTGTTTGAAGAAGGTCAGCGTATGACTGAAGGGCGCATGTCATTGCCAGAAGGCGACAGCGTTTACCTTAAAGTTAAAAATGCGTTTCAACTATCGAGTCAGCAGCTAGCCTATTTAAAAGTATTGGCGAAATGGCGTCTAGCCAAAGCGGTAAGCCGTAATCTTGCGCTGGGTTTTGTGGTAAAAGACCATGCATTAATTGCATTAGCCAAAAAACAACCGACCACACTGGCGGAATTGAATAGTTTAAATGACTTAACAGATCAAGAGAAACGTATTCACGGCAAAGATTTATTAACAGTTATGGCGACGGCAGATTTAATTAATCTACCTGAAGAAGTTGATGTTGTTGCGCTTAAGTCAGGTTATAAATCAGCTTTTAAAGAAGTTAAAACAGTCTTAACTGAATTATGTGAGCGTGAAAATGTCGCATTAGAATTTGTTGGTTCTAAGCGCCATATTCATGAATTTCTATTATGGTTGTATCACAACAAACAAACACCAACACCGATACTCTTGGTCGGTTGGCGTGGGCAGTTGGTAGGTGATTTACTAGAGCCAGTGCGCTTTAGTTAATACAGCTTTAGTTGATACCGCTTTAGTTAATGCAATTTATCAACATACCAAAAAAGGATACTCGCATAATGCCAGTATCCTTTTTTGTGTTAAGCAGAGTAGGGTGACCTTGGCTGATTACTTTGAATCAGGTAAGGTAACGTTTAACTCTAACACCGATAAATTGTCATCGTTTTGGTCAAGTTGCACAGAGACTTGGTCATCTGATATTTGCACATATTTACGGATCACTTCGATGATTTCTTGTTTCATCTTTGGGAAATAATCAGGTGCACCACGTTCACCACGTTGATGAGCCACAATAATTTGTAATCGTTCTTTTGCCAATGATGCGGTATTGGGCTTTTTACTGCTTCTAAAATAATCAAGTATCGACATAGTTAGCTCCCAAATATCCTTTTAAGGAATCCCTTTTTTTCTTCTGTAATAAATCGAACAGGTACATCATCACCTAATAAGCGTGCAACCGTATCGCCATAAGCTAAACCTGCATCACTTTCTTGATCAATAATGACCGGTACACCAGAGTTTGACGCCTTCAGTACCGATTGAGACTCAGGGATCACACCGAGTAATTCAATGGCTAATATTTCCTTCACATCCTCAACACTGAGCATTTCACCCGTTTTGACCCGCGCAGGAGAGTAACGAGTTAACAATAAATATTCTTTTATGGGCTCTAAAGACAATTCCGCACGACGTGAACGGCTCTGCAGCATGCCTAATATACGATCTGAGTCACGTACAGAACTCACTTCAGGGTTAGTGGTAACAATCGCGATGTCGGCAAAGTAAAGCGCCATCATGGCACCTTGTTCAATACCCGCTGGTGAATCACAAACAATATAATCGAAATCTTTGGCTAAATTCTCAAGTACCCGGCCAACGCCTTCTTTAGTGAGCGCATCTTTATCGCGTGTTTGAGACGCGGGTAAGATAAACAGTTTGTCGCAGCGTTTATCTTTAATTAACGCTTGGTTCAAATTAGCTTCACCATTAATGACGTTAACAAAATCATATACGACTCTGCGTTCACAACCCATAATCAAATCAAGATTACGTAACCCAATATCAAAATCGATAACGACAGTTTTCTTTCCTTTTAAGGCCAATCCGGTGGCAATTGCTGCACTGGATGTTGTTTTACCCACACCGCCTTTACCTGATGTGACAACAATAATTTGCGCCATTTATATTTATATCCTTGTATTTGCCGATTATTGGGGCAATGATTCAACAGTAAGAGATGCGCCTTCAAGGCGAACACAGCCTCTTTGACTTAGATCGTATTGTTGCAAATGTTCTGTCAACCAATACTGTCCAGCAATCGATACTAATTCTGCTTCTAACGAGTTAGCGATAATCACACTTTGATTATCTCCCGCAGCACCCGCCATGGCTTTCCCACGAAGAGCACCATATATATGGATGCTACCATCAGCAATGACTTCAGCGCCATTACCAACCGCACCAAAAATGATTAAATCAGCATTTTGTGCGTATATTTGTTGTCCAGAACGCACATTTTGTTTAACAATTTTAGTTGCTCGTACAGGCAACTCAGCTTTGCGGGCTTGTTTACCCGATTTAACCACTGCAATTGCCATGCTTTTTGCTTGTTCAATTTGTTCTGGGCTGGCATCGGTAATGCCTACAATAATAAGATTTCGGTCAATTAATAATTGTTTTAGTGCATTAAAATCAATGTGAGTATGCTGAATGGCTGATAAATTTAATACCAAGGGGGCGCCCAAAAAAAACTGGGGAGCTTGAGCCAATTTGTTGTCTAATTCAGCCGCAATGATATCGAGATCGTTATGATTGATATGCAGTACTGATAAGGTAAAAGACGTGGCCTTTAATTCGAGATTTTGTTTAGCCATCCCGGCGTGATTCTCCAATACTTCAGCGATAAACTGATTTACAATTATTTTCTTGTGCCACCATGTTATAGTGTGCTTAGTTGACTATCAAGTTTGAACCTTTGGAAATTTACACTAAAATGATATGTGCAGTATATAAAAGCGGTCGAAGAGCAGATACTTACCTTTTTGTCAAAAAACGTGATGTATTTGATGACGTTCCTGAACCGTTAATGGAAATGTTTGGTTCAAAGACATTAGTGATGATTGTACCTTTATCTAAACGAGATCATTTAGGTATCGCTGATATTGACAAAGTTAAGTCAGCATTAGTAGAAAAAGGCTATTACTTGCAAATACCACCACCGCAAATTAATTTACTCGAACAACATAAACAAGAATTAGCTTTTAAGAAATAAGCTCATTCTTAAAGGAGTAATCAAGACGAATATGATTCAAAAAATCATTTTATGTGCATTTTGTTACTTCATTTGTTCTAATATTGCCATGGCAGAAGACAGTCGTGGCGAATTTTCCGACTATTTGTTGGAACTACAACAAAGGGCAATAGCCACTGGCGTTAATCAACTGACAGCAGAACGCTATATTGCTAATATTAAAATCTTCAAAAAAGCCAGCCTCAATACCCATTCAGATGAATCACAAACATTAGAACACTTTATTCCCCAAGCTGTACCTGAAATTACCGTGAGTACAGCCAGAGCAATGTTTCAGCAACATGAATCGCAAATAGAAAATATTAGCCGAACTTATCAAGTTCAGTCCCGATTCCTGATGGCATTATGGGGGATGAACTCTCGATTTGGAGAGCGAACAGGACGTTTTTCTGGGTTATCTGTTTTAGCCTCACTGGCTTATAAAGGCGATAAAGAAGCTTTTTACATTAATGAATTTATTGCAGCGCTCAAGCTAATCGAACAAAAAAATATTACCGAAGATTTATTGCAAAGTTCTTCATCAGGGGCGATGGGACAGATGCAAATGATGCCTAGCCAGATACTCCAATACGGTATAGATGCCGATAAAGATGGCATCATTGATGTTTGGAGCAGTATGGATGATGCCTTTGCATCTACGGCTAATATGCTACATCAACAAGATTGGCAATATGATTCTACGTGGGGAAGACAGGTAAAAACGACAATGATGTTAGATCCAAACTTACTTGGTTTACAATCACATCACACATTTCCAGATTGGCAAGCCTATGGTGTCAGGCGTTTTGATGGTACAAATTTACCCCAACGTAATGACATGGAAGTATCATTAATTGCGCCGGATGGACCCAAAGGCCGCTTTTATTTAACCTATAATAATTTTCGATTATTACATCAATTTAATAATTCTTTGTACGATACACTGGCAATAACCTACCTTTCTGAGAAAATTAAACAGTAAATTGTACCGTTTTAGGTGTAAAATGCGTGAAAATTTAGATAATAAGCCACTTTAGACATAAAATGATGACTCAGTTTTGGATAACCACACCTCTAGAAAACATGACCCCCGAACAATGGGAGTCTCTTTGTGACGGCTGCGGTAAGTGCTGTCTAAATAAAATCATCGATGATGAAACGGATGAACTTTATTATACCAATGCCGCCTGCCATCTATTGGACAACGATACTTGTGGTTGCCGAAGATATCCTGATCGTTTTACTTATGTGCCTGAATGTACTGCCATTACGCCTGAGAATATTGCTGAGCTGACTTGGTTACCCGATAGCTGTGCTTACCGACGTTTGCATGTTGGCAAAGGCTTACCTAGCTGGCATCCGTTATTGACTGGAAATAAACAGGCTATGCATGCGGCGGGTATTTCGGTACAAGGTAAAACCGTAAACGAAATGAAAGTGAAGTATTTGGAAGACTGTATTGTACTGTGGCCGATGCTAGACGTTGAATAATCAATTCTTTAAATATAAAAAAGACCTCAATGAGGTCTTTTTTATATTTGATTTCGAACTTTTTGCTGATTTATTTTACAGATTTAAGTGCAGGTAACAACATCAACAACCAAATAACACCATAAACAGCAAAACCAAGCATCATCCATTGTGCCATGCTGACAGACAGCCACGACCATGGTGAGTCACTACACATGCCTGTTGGCGAGAATACTGAAGGTAACCAGGTGTCTAATGGCATAAAACTGGGGAATTCGGGGTAAAAAGAACAAGTCGCAAACGGTGAAGGATTAACTTGCATCTGGTTTAGATCATAAGCTAATTTGAAGCCCCAAACCGCCGATACAGACCATCCAGCCATACCCACTAATCGTAACAACCACACTTTAGGTTGTAGTATCCCTATCAGCGCTGCCAGAATAATACCGAGTACAGCAACCCGAATATAAATGCACATGACACACGGCGCTAGATCCATTCCATATTGAAAGAAAAGGGCTGCCAATTCCAATCCAATGGCGGACAATAATAATAAACCCCAAGACAAACGGTTATGGCAAAACTGCTGTAGTTGCGACAATTTCAGTTCCTAATAAATGTGTTAACAGATAAAAAAACACCCTCAAATGAGGGTGTTTACACAAACAATAGAGACTTTAAGATAATTTATCTACTAAGTCCAATAAGCTGATTTAATTAATGCCCCATTGCCGCGCCACTGATGTCTTTGGCTGAGTGGTGGATAATTAATTGAGTTTCATAAAGTAAATCAGTCATGTCGACTAAGAAACCTGACTCAATGGCCATCACGCCCACAATTGATAATACAATCGTATAAGGCAACGCCATCCATACCATACGGCCGTACGATAAACGAATAAGCGGTGCTATGGCCGAGGTTAACAAGAATAAGAACGCTGCTTGTCCATTCGGCGTAGCCACAGAAGGTAGGTTAGTACCGGTATTAATTGCCACAGCAAGTAAATCAAATTGATCTCGAGTGATTTGGCCACTCATCAATGCTGCTTTCACTTCATTAATGTAAACAGTTCCCACAAACACGTTATCACTGACCATAGATAACAAGCCGTTAGCGATGTAAAAAATCACTAACTGCATATTGCCTTCATAACCTAATGCCCATTGGATCACTGGAGCAAACAGTTCCTGGTCAATAATCACACCAACGATGGCAAAAAATACCGCCAATAGTGCAGTGAAAGGTAAAGCTTCTTCAAATGCTTTACCCAAAGAATGTTCGTCGGTTATACCATTAAACGCAGTGGCTAAGATGATGACTGATAAACCAATGAGGCCAACAGAAGCTAGGTGAAGTGCTAAACCAGCAATTAACCAAATACCAATAAGGGCTTGGATAACCAATTTCATTTTATCTTGATTGGTTCTGTGCGAGTCTTCATGAGTGGCGTAATCAGTTAAAATCTTATGTACTGCATCAGGTAATTGTGCGCCATAACCAAAGACTTTGAATTTTTCGACAAGAAAACAAGTGAATATACCTGCAACCAATACTGGCATTGTCACTGGCGACATCCGTAAGAAAAACTCACCAAACTGCCAATGGGCTTGGGCCGCAATGATTAAGTTTTGTGGTTCGCCAACCATGGTGCAAACACCACCAAGAGCGGTACCAATGCCTGAATGCATTAATAAATTACGTAAGAATGCTCGGAACGATTCTAATTCTTCATTGTTTAACTGTTCAGTTGTTTCAGATGTATGGTCGTGACCATCATTAAAACTCTTTCCTGAAGCCACTTTGTGGTAGATAGAGTAAAAACCAACGGCAACAGCAATAATAACCGCGATGACCGTTAACGCATCTAAGAACGCAGATAAAAATGCCGACGCAGTACAAAACATCAATGAAACGATGATTTTCGAACGTACTTTGGTAATCATCTTGGTAAATACAAACAGTAACAACTGCTTCATAAAGTAAATACCAGCGACCATGAAGACTAAAAGTAACAATACTTCTAAGTTTGCTTCAATTTCATGTAGAACTTGCGAGGGAGATGTCATGCCAATAAATACGGCTTGAATTGCGAGCAAACCGCCTGGCTGAAGTGGATAACATTTAAGTGCCATTGCTAGAGTGAAAATAAATTCAACGACTAGCACCCATCCAGCGATAAATGGACTGACATAAAAAAACAGCAGGGGATTTATTACTAAAAATGCCAAAATTGCGTATTTGTACCATTTAGGTGAATTGCCTAAAAAGTTTACAAATAGCGCCTGACTTTTGGTTACAGGCATATCAGCCTCTCCGATATTGTTATTGTGGCAGTATTGTTACCATTTTTTGATAGCTTACAATACATCATTATTTTCAAATAGATTTGGGAGAATAGAGGCAACTCAGATTAGAAAACTTGATAAGCATCAATTTTTCGTTAATTGAGTTTAAAATTCAATTCGATTGAACTGAGTATTTTGGCCAATTACTCTCTGTTGAATAAAGATATCTTGTTATAGCAAACAATGTGTTAGCAAAATAGTTTACTCACTAACTACGTATGGCTCTTATTTTCATCGCTAGTGTAGCTTAAAAAAAATCGAATTGTAACGCTGTTATTGTCGTTAGAATTAACACGTAGCGTTAACAAACCAGCTACATCATTATATACTAAACTTAAAGAGTTCTATCAGATAAATTGATGATATGTCGATGATTATAGTGGTTTAATGTGATGAATATTCAATTATTGATTTTTGCTCAGTTTAGTTGTTTGAAAATCAATCGTAATGAGCGTAGTGATTAAACAATGGTTTTTATTTTCTACCGCTCTGGTATGATCAGTCACAATAGTTTCGCCATTGTTTAGCAATAGGATATGAAGGCTGATGATCATCAATGCCAAAGGGCCAGCGAGTTTTGCCGAGAAATATATTGTTCGTTCCATTTGGGAAAACAAATTTCCACCGGGATCAATTTTACCTGCTGAACGTGAGCTCTCTGAACTTATCGGTGTTACTCGAACAACGTTAAGAGAAGTGTTACAACGTCTTGCTCGAGATGGTTGGTTGAAAATTCAACATGGTAAACCTACCCAGGTGAATAATTTTTGGGAAACGTCTGGGTTAAATATTTTAGAAACCATTGCTGATTTAAATCCGGATGGTTTTCCGCTACTTGTCGACCAATTAATGGCTGCTCGTGGTAACGTAAGCAACATTTACTTTCGGGCCTCCATTCGCCACAATCCTGAAAAAGTAGTTGATGTATTAGCGGGTATTCATAGCTTAGAAAATGATGCAGAAGCGTATGCTACATTTGATTATCAATTGCATCATACATTAGCTTTTGCATCAGGTAATCCATTGTATGTATTGATTTTAAATGGTTTCAAAGGTCTTTATAATCGTGTTGGTCGATATTATTTTTCGAGCCAAGAAGCTCGTGAATTAACCATGCGTTTTTATGTCAAACTTGAAAAGTTAGCTAAAGATAAAAATTACTCTGACGTACCAGCATTAATGCGTATCAATGGTATCGAAAGTGGCAAAATGTGGCAAAAATTACGTGATGATTTACCTGCTGAAATGGGTCATGATAAATCCTAGTGAATTAGTGAATTAGTGAATTAGTGAGTAAAACCTCTCATTTACACTTAAAAAAGAGCCAATTAAATCGATTGGCTCTTTTTTATAGCATAAATCATCTCGTTCAAACCACAGACTGTAAACTAGATAGACTTTATGCTGCCGTTTCTGGACACATTGATAAGGTACTAACAATGCCTAAGTCATCAAGTTGCTCCAAGGTGACATTAAATCCCCATAATCGATGTAAATGCTTTAATACCTCTTGATGGTTGTCTGCCAGCGGGATGCCGTCAAATGGTATGTAGCGTAAGATAATTGACCTGTCACCGTTCACTTGCACTTGTTGTACTTGTATATTGGGCTCGATATTCGACAGATTATATTGTTGTGATAGGGTGTTGCGAATATCTTGGTAACCTTGATCATCATGAATGGCCGATATTGATAGTTGACTGCGTTTTTCATTATCTAAAATACCAAATAGCTTAAAGTCACGAATCACTTTAGGTGATAAATATTGGCTAATAAAACTCTCATCTTTAAAGTGTTTCATGGCAAAGTGAACCGTTGTCAGCCAATCGCTGCCTGCAATGTCTGGAAACCATTTTCGATCTTCTTCAGTGGGGGTTTCGCAGATGCGTCTGATATCGATAAACATTGCAAACCCTAAAGCATAGGGGTTTATGCCACTATAATGTGGACTATTATAGGCAGGTTGAGCGACCACTGCGGTGTGATTTTGCAAGAATTCCAACATGAAACGGTCGGTAACTTTATCGGTATCATATAAGCGATTGAGTATGGTGTAATGCCAAAAAGTTGCCCAGCCTTCGTTCATCACTTGGGTTTGCTTTTGTGGGTAAAAATATTGCGCCATCTTACGTACTATGCGCACCAATTCACGTTGCCAAGGTGCTAATAATGGTGCGTTTTTTTCAATAAAATATAAAATGTTTTCTTGAGGTTCACTGGGGAAAATAGCCGTCGTTTCAGGGGTGTCTGTTTGTGGTGATGTAGGCAGCGTTCGCCATAAGTCATTCACTTGGCTTTGCAGATAATCTTCACGCTCTTGTTGTCTTGCTTGTTCTTCTTTGAGTGACACTTCAGCTGGACGTTTGTAGCGGTCTACACCGTAATTCATTAATGCATGGCAAGAGTCTAAGGTCAGTTCAACTTGCTCTACACCATAACGTAATTCACATTCACGAATATAATTCTTAGCAAAAACTAAATAATCAATAATCGAACTGGCATCGGTCCAGGTGTTAAATAAATAGTTATTTTTAAAAAAACTATTGTGGCCATAACAGGCGTGAGCCATAACCAATGCTTGCATCGTGATGGTATTTTCTTCCATTAAATAGGCGATGCAGGGGTCGGAATTTATCACAATTTCATAAGCTAACCCCATTTGGCCGCGCTTGTAGCCTTGTTCTGTTTGGATAAACCGTTTACCAAATGACCAATGAGTGTAACCAATGGGCATTCCTATCCCTGCATAGGCATCCATCATTTGTTCCGCGGTAATAATTTCAATTTGATTCGGATAAGTATCAAGTTTAAAGAAAGCCGCGGCCTGTTCAATTTCATATTGATATTGTTGCAGTAAATCAAATGTCCACTCGGGACCATCATCTAACGGGTTACGTTTATGTTGAACCATGATAGCCTCCTATATAGCTTGTTTTTTAAAGAGTTCACGGAAAACGGGATAGATATCTTCAACTTGGTGAATATGCTGTACCGCAATATTGTCAAATTGCTGTTGTAACTGTTCATATTGATGCCACAAGGTTTGATGAGCCCGATGACTGATTTCGATGTAACTGAAATAGCGTACTTTGGGCAGAATATGTTTTGCTAATATTTCATGGCAAGTGGGGGAGTCGTCGGACCAATTATCGCCATCAGAAGCTTGAGCTGCATAGATATTCCATTCATTTTCAGGGTAACGAGCTTGTTGTATTTCATGCATCAGTTTTAATGCGCTTGATACTATGGTTCCGCCGGTTTCTTGTGAGTAAAAAAATTCGTGTTCATCGACTTCTTTTGCCTGTGTATGGTGGCGAATATATACTACCTCGAGGTTCTGATAACTGCGGGTCAGAAATAGATACAATAGAATATAAAAACGTTTAGCCATATCTTTGGTAGCTTGATCCATCGAACCTGACACATCCATTAAACAAAACATCACCGCTTGACTAGAAGGGACTTCGCGTTTCGCATAGTTGTTATAGCGTAAATCAAAGGTATCGATAAATGGTACTTTAGCGATTTGCTGCTTGAGCACTGTTATTTGCTCTTTGATGGCTATAATCCGCTCGGCTTGAGCGCCAGGAGTATCTTCTAATACCGCAAGTTCGGCTTCCAATGCCTGTAGTGCTTTCTTTTTCCCGCCGCTCATGGCGATGCGTCTAGCGAGTGATGAACGCAGTGATCTGACAATATTGATATTGGCGGGTACGCCATCATTGGTGAAGCCTGCGCGATAGGTTTGATATTCAACCAATTTATTAAGGCGATTATTCTGTAAGTTTGGCAGTTCGAGATCTTCAAACAACAATGCTAAATATTCATCTTTTGAAATAGTAAATACAAAATCGTCGTCACCTTCGCCACTATTTGAGGCATCGCCTTGACCTGCACCGCCTTGTCCGCCTTTAGGTCGTTGAATTTGGTCGCCACGATTAAATTGATCATTGCCAGGATGAACTCTGTCCCTTATTCCACCTTGTCCTTGTCTAAAAACAGGCTCACTGAGATCCCGCTTGGGAATACTAATCTGTTCACCTTTATCAATATCCGTAACACTTCGGCGTGTTACCGCATCACCGACAGCTTTTTTGATTTGTTTTTTATAGCGTTCAATAAAACGCTGCCGATTAACAGTGCTTTTTCCTTTTGCGTTGAGTCGTCTATCAATAAAATTTGCCATACGTCGCTCCCAAGTCTGATTTTTGGTAGCGCCCTGTCAGCGGCGCTACCAATTATTGGGTGTCTACGATGATTTACGCACTCGTAAATACCATTCTGACAATAGTCTGACTTGTTTTTTGGTATAACCTTTTTCCATCATGCGATTAACAAAGTCGTCATGCTTACGCTGATCGTCATTCGATGTTTTGCCGTTAAACGAAATAACGGGCAGCAAATCTTCAGTGTTGGAAAACATTTTTTTCTCAATCACGATGCGTAATTTCTCATAGCTAGTCCACAGAGGATTATTGCCTTCATTATTGGCTCGAGCACGTAAGACGAAGTTAACAATTTCATTGCGGAAATCTTTTGGATTACTGATCCCCGCTGGTTTTTCAATTTTCTCCAATTCAGCATTTAAGGCACCACGATCAAAAAGTTGTCCTGTTTCTGGGTCGCGATATTCTTGATCTTGGATCCAAAAATCAGCATAGGTAACATAACGATCGAAAATATTTTGTCCGTATTCAGAATACGACTCAAGGTAAGCGGTTTGGATCTCTTTACCGATAAACTCAACATACTTAGGGATTAAATAACCTTTAAGAAACTCTAAATATTTCTCACTTATATCGTTAGGAAATTGTTCTTGTTCAATTTGCTTTTCCAGTACATAAAATAAGTGGACTGGGTTTGCGGCGATTTCTGCACTGTCAAAATTGAATACTCGTGACAAAATCTTAAATGCAAATCGGGTCGATAGCCCTTGCATGCCTTCATCTACGCCAGCATAGTCCCGATATTCTTGGTAGGATTTCGCTTTGGGATCGGTGTCTTTTAAGCTTTCACCGTTATAGACGCGCATTTTTGAATAAATAGACGAGTTTTCGGGCACTTTTAAACGCGATAACACACTAAATTGTGCCAGGGTTTCTAAGGTACCTGGTGCACAAGATGCAGTGGATAATTCAGAATTAGCCAATAATTTTTGATAAATTTCCATTTCTTCAGATACCCGCAAACAATAGGGCACTTTGACAATATAGACGCGATCTAAAAACGCTTCGTTATTTTTATTATTCCTAAACGCGGACCATTCTGACTCATTAGAATGGGCCAAAATAATACCGTTATACGGCAAGGCCGATAAGCCTTCAGTACCGTTGTAATTGCCTTCCTGAGTCGCAGTCAATAATGGATGAAGTACCTTAATGGGGGCTTTAAACATTTCAACAAACTCCATCAACCCTTGGTTTGCACGACATAACGCACCTGAGTAAGCATAAGCGTCGGCATCATCTTGTGAAAAATGTTCTAACTGACGAATATCAACTTTACCCACCAAAGCAGAAATATCTTGGTTATTTTCGTCTCCGGGTTCTGTTTTAGCAATACCGATTTGATCGAGCACCGATGGATACACTTTTACGACTCTAAATTTTGAGATATCACCACCATACTGGTGTAAACGTTTTACTGTCCATGGTGACATAATCGTTTTGATATAACGACTTGGTATGTTGTATTCGTTTTTGAGTAGTTCACTGTCTTCTTCAGGATCAAACAGACAAAATGGGTGGTCGTTGACAGGACTACGAACGCCATCGGCAGTTAATATGTAAATCGGCACTTGTTGCATTAATGCTTTGAGTTTTTCGGCCAGCGATGATTTACCGCCACCGACAGGGCCTAAGAGATATAATATTTGCTTTGACTCTTCTAAGCCTTGAGCAGAATGTTTCAAGTAGGCCACGATTTGTTCAATCGCATCTTCCATGCCATAGAAATCTTTAAATGCGGGATATTGTGCAATAACACGATTAGAAAAAATCCGACTTAAAATTGGATTTTTTGCTGTGTCAATAATCTGCGGTTCACCAATGGCCATGAGTAACCGTTCGGCAGCAGACACATAGGCACTTCTGTCTTGTTTACAGATATCGAGAAATTGCTCTAAGGTATATTCTTCGTCACGTTTTTTTTCATAGCGTTGTTGATAGTGCTCAAAAATGCCCATAGTAACCCCCTCAAAACGTACAGTTGTATGACGTAAAAAGCCTGAGTGATGAATGCGATGGTCAAGAATGTAATGTTAAATCTGTTAGCGCAATATTAGGCTTTACGACTAAAGTGTAGGACAGGGTAAATAACTTGGCGAAGTTTTAATGAAAAATAAATCAAATAAAAACAATAACAAACAGTAGCATTTGCAATAGTTGCAAACATAGTCTGATGATAGGCAGCGTACTTTAGGCGGATAAAATGACAAAAAAAGGAGCCATAAGGCTCCTTTAGTTTTTGCAGTTAATCGAAATTAAGCAGCAAAATTCTTATTAACAAATTCCCAGTTAACAAGCTGCCAGAAGTGAGCTAAATATTCTGGACGTGCGTTACGGTAATCAACGTAGTAAGCATGTTCCCATACATCTACAGTTAATAGAATCGTAACAGACTCATCTGTTAACGGTGTAGCAGCATTGCTAGTGTTAACAATCGCTAATGAACCATCAGCTTTTTTCACTAACCATGTCCAAGCGCTACCAAAGTTATTTACTGCAGAATCAGTAAATTTAGCTTTGAATTCTTCAAAAGAACCAAAAGAAGCATTGATAGCAGCAGCGATATCGCCAGTTGCGTCGCCGCCAGCATTAGGTGCTAAGCAGTTCCAGTAAAAAGTGTGGTTCCAAACTTGAGCCGCGTTGTTGAACATACCGCCAGTTGAAGTTTTAACAACTTCTTCTAGTGTTTTGCCCGCAAACTCAGTTCCTTCAACTAAACCGTTTAGTTTAACCACATATGTGTTGTGATGCTTACCATAATGGAACTCAATGGTTTCTTGAGAAATGTGTGGTTCAAGTGCGTTCTTTGCATAAGGTAATGCTGGTAATTCGAAGGCCATTAGTATCTCTCCATGGATTCAGGTTATCGTTTTGTTTACCCATCAGGTAACATTGCTCTATTGCTATTGTACTGATTATTTTTGTGATGTGAATCATTGTTTAGGGAATTATGTGGATTGCAGTAATCGATTTTATGGATTTTAGATAAACCCTACAAACTGTGGCATTTTGTTCTTAGTCTAGGTGTCGTACAATAGACATTATGTATTCAGTCGTCGTACTTAGGAAATCAAATGGAAACTGTAGAAAAGATTAAGCAGCAAATTACCGAAAACCCAATTATTGTGTACATGAAAGGTTCACCTAAATTACCAAGCTGTGGATTTTCATCTCAAGTTGCTCAAGTGATGATCAACTGTGGTGAACAATTTGCGTTCGTAGATATTTTACAGCATCCAGATATTCGTGCTGAATTACCAAAATTTGCTAACTGGCCAACATTCCCACAATTATGGGTAGAAGGCGAGTTAATTGGTGGCTGTGACATTATCACTGAAATGTTCCAAAAAGGTGAACTTCAACCAATTATTAAAGCAACTGCTGATAAATTCCGTACAGAAGACGCAGCAGAGTAATTGCAGATGATTGAGTGTTTACGCACTCAAAAAAAGCCCCAAAGCGAAAGGTTGTTGGGGCTTTTTATTATTTTTTAAAACATGTACTTACAAAGCAGTGCTTCTGCATGCGGTTACAGAAAGTTACTTTTCAACCTGTGGCTTTTTCACGGCAGGTAAAATCAAGTTCATCAAAATAGCAACAATACCGCACAAACTTATCCCCGTTAAGCTAAACGAGCCAATACCAAACGCCATTCCGCCAATACCAAACACCAACGTTACCCCGACAATACTCAGATTACGAGGTTCAGATAAATCGACTTGATGACGAATTAAGGTATTTAATCCAACAGCTGCAATCGAGCCAAATAATAAGCACATAATACCGCCCATTACCGGTACAGGTATGGTTTGCATCATGGCACCCAATTTACCGACAAAAGCTAGGGTTATCGCAGTGATGGCTGTCCAAGTCATGATCCGTGGATCAAAACTTTTGGTCAGTGTAACCGCACCGGTTACTTCACTGTAAGTGGTATTAGGCGGACCGCCCAATGCCGACGCTGCTATCGTAGCAATACCATCGCCAGTAAGGGTGCGATGTAAACCAGGCTTTTTAAAATAGTCTTTACCCGTCACGTTAGAAATGGCTAAAATATCGCCGATATGTTCAACCGCTGGTGCAATGGCAACTGGGATCATAAATAGAATCGCATGCCAGTTAAATTCTGGGGCGACAAAGTTTGGCATGGCTAACCAAGCTGCTTGAGTAACTGGGGTGAAATCGACAACACCAAAGGCTAAGCTCACACCATAGCCAACCAATATACCCGCCAGAATAGGCATTAGTCGGACCAATCCTTTAGCAAAAATCGCTACTATTATGGTGGTCATTAATGCCGAAAGTGAAATCGTTAGCGCGACATTTTGCTCTACGATGATCAAGCTTCCATCACCACTTTTACCTAATGCCATATTGACGGCTACAGGCGCTAAGCCTAAGCCAATGATCATAATGACTGGGCCGACAACAACCGGAGGTAATAAAGTATGTATAAATCCAGTGCCACGAAGTTTTACTGTTAATCCAAGTAGCATATACACCACGCCAGCAGCCATTAAACCGCCCATGGTGGCAGGAATACCCCATGTTTGTACGCCATATAAAATGGGCGCAATAAAGGCAAAGGAAGAAGCGAGGAATACAGGTACTTGACGTTTAGTGACTAATTGAAACAGTAGGGTACCGAAACCGGCTGTAAATAATGCGACACTGGTGTCTAAACCCGTTAATAACGGCATTAGCACGAGTGCCCCAAAAGCGACAAATAGCATTTGTGCGCCTTGAAGCGGAATTAACACGCGTTTCATATTGTTCTCCATCATTATTTAGAAAGTTAGCGTGTGATTAAACGGCGCGAATTGTCACATAAAAGCGATAATATGCATAACAACTTTGAGGACGCTGTAGCGATTATTGTTATTTGATATGGCTACAATACTGGGTCAATTTGGCGGCAGTAAAAAAGAGTTTTCGTTATCCATTACTCGATAGAATTTTATTATGATATAATTTGTGCACTTATATTTGCTGCGTTTATGTTATCAGATGCTGAAAAAACTAATTAATCTCATTACGTTACCACTAATTGCGTTAACCTCGATTACGCTTGTACATGCTGCTGAAGTGAGCAAGCTTGATGAAGCCGATATTACGGTAGCTTCACGCGCAAACGATGTGAAAAATAACGCCCTTAAAGAGGCATTAGCTGCCGTTTTCTTAAAAAACTCTGGTCTGCCGAGTGTAGTATTAAACCCATTGGTAAAAGACCAAATTAATAACCCAGAAGTCATTTTGACTCAATATGGTTATTATGAGAAAAATGGCGAACTCATGCTCAAAGCCAGCTTTGATCATCAACGGGTTATTTCAACGTTACGTCAAGCCGGTTTACCTGTTTGGGGCAGTCAACGACCATTAACCCTGTTATGGATGTCGGTTGATGAAAATAATGAACCGTCTATTTTAGCTGATGCTTCTTCAGCCGATATTCGATCAGAGTTGGCTCAAGAGTCTAATAATAAAGGCATTCCGTTATTGCTGCCGATTATGGATTTGGATGATGTGATGCAAGTGAGTATCACTGATGTACGTGGAATGTTTACTGATGTGTTAGCTAATGCATCTACCCGTTATCAAGCTGATTACTTCGCTATTGCCAATTTGGATACTCAAAGCAGTAACGTTCATTTCACCATCAAATTATTTGATAAAAATAGAACTAATGGTGTACTACAGCCGTTAATTTCACAACAGGGTGAAGCGACGGATTATCAACAAGCTACGAAGCGAATGATGAACATTCTGGCCGATTATTATATTAGCCAGTTTGCCATAGCCTCGACAGGCAGTGATGTAGCTACCCAAGTCAGCTTTACTGGGTTAAACAACATGACTCAAGTGGTACATATTGAAACCTATCTTCGTCAGCTTAGTGCGGTGAAATCCCTGAAACTTAGTCAGTTTAAGGGTGAAGCAGCCACTTATACGATAGAATTGTTTAGCAGTGTAGATGATTTGCAACGATTGCTTAATATTGATAGTCGGTTATCAAAATTAGATACCGTTGGCAGTGTGGAGTCATTTTATGAGTCTAAGGCCGACAATTCTACGCCTAAATTACTTTATCAATGGTTGGGCCAATAAGTATTATCAAAAGGTGCGCTGTACACTTTAATTGTACAGCGTGAAATGCTATACCGAGGTGATCTTTATGTGCAGGATTCTTGCTGATACTCGCATAATTGACGGATTTAGGTATAATAACGTTAGTTAGTTTATGATTTTGAGACCTATCTGAGTGACACAAAACTCACCAAGACAATTATCTTTACCCGTTTATCTACCTGACGATGAAACCTTTCAGAGTTATTATCCTGCTTCGGGTAATGATGAGTTGATCCAGAAACTTCAAGCTAGCGCTGAAGGCAATCTAGCGTCTTCTTTGTATGTATATGGCCCAGAAAAATCAGGCCGCACGCATTTAATGCATGCAGCTTGTGCCCTTGCCAATGACCTAGAACGCCGCACTCTCTATATCCCATTAGGCATTCATGCGAGTATTTCACCGGCATTATTTGAGGGCCTAGAATCTCTGGAATTGATTTGTATTGATGATATAGAAGCCATAGCGGGTCATCCTGTATGGGAAGAAGCTATTTTTCATCTATATAATCGTATAGCTGAGCAACAAGATTGCCGTTTAATTGTTAGCGGAAAGGCATCACCTTCTGAAACGGGGTTTTTATTGCCAGATTTGGTTTCTCGTATGCAATGGGGATTAATCTATCAATTACAACCAATGGCAGACGATGAAAAGCTCGTGGCCTTGCAGCGCCGAGCGGCAATGCGTGGTTTGCAGTTGTCTGATGAAGTAGGGCGCTTTTTACTGACGCGAATGGCGCGTGATTTACGCACCTTGTTTGATGTACTCGATAAACTCGATAAAGCTTCTATGGTACATCAGCGTAAACTGACGATTCCGTTTATAAAAGAGATGTTGAGACTTTAATACCTTAGGTTTTAATTCTTTAGGCAAAAATTATCGTCATCAGTCTACGCAATCACACAATAAAAAACGCCAAATGAATTCATTTGGCGTTTTTTATTGTGTGAGTCAATGGTTTATTGCTTCACGTGATCACTGCCACTAAATTGCAATGGTCTAGTCTCAGCAGTGTTTTTTTCAGTTTGTGATGAGATTTTCTGTGGTGATTTTGATGGATCAGTTGTTAGCACCAAGTTTTGTGCCCAAGTTTGGCCTTTAACTAACGCTACTGGTGCAGGTAAACCGTCCATCACTTGGCTAACATCAACTTCAGGCAGTATTTGGCTCAATACGTAGCTAGCGCGATCGTATAACTCAGGTTGACCGACTCGGCCGCGTTGGCCCCATTCAACCACAATCGTCGAGCTCGTCTCAATTTCTGGTTTGTCAGTAATGGCGATATCACGCAAAATACCATATCGATGGCTCATCATCACTTCTTCAAACAACATGGCAACATCTTCTCGTGTTGATGAATAGGCATAATCATCGTTGGCGAGATCGTTTGCAATAAATTGCGCTACATCGTTCGGTGTATACGCTTTTTGGGTATTATTTGCATTTTCACCAGAGTATTGAACGCTAGCAAGAGCGTACATTTCAGTACTGGTTAATGGATAGCGGATGTTAAGTTGGTCTGATGTCATCTCTTTACCATCAAAACGACGATTAAATTCGTCTTTTAAAGTAGGGCCTTGAATATTGGCATGCATGTTTTGTGGATAAAAATCATTTGCATGAGCCAGTTCATGATACAAGAGCCTGGCTAGGTTAGAAGACATATTCTCCATGGTACGGTTAGTACGGTTGCCTATTTCTATATATTGACCAGCATAATCGTTGTTTTTGACATAACGATATGGCGAGAGGTAATTTAGATCTTCACCAAAGTTGCTGCGATAATCAGGGGTTTCATTAATCGTATCTCGCTGAGCAGAAGTCAGCCATAGAAATTCAGGGTCTAGATATATTGCTCCTATAAAACCAGTATAAAAGGCTGGTCTGATATCGTAACTGATGACGACAGCAGTCACTGATTGCAACAATTCTACAAAATCATTATGAGTTTGTGCACGTAAATAGGCTTCAAAGTTTGCCCCCATCCAGTCGTGTGAAACCAGTACTCTGTCCATAATAGTATCAATCGGATCTGGCTTAGTATCTTGGCTAATGAAGGGCAGCTCGTTAAGAATATTACATTGATTGACTAGTTGGTTCGAGTAAACACAATAGGCCAGATTATTAGCATAAGGTGAGTTAGGCTTGTAAGGGTGCATTCGTGCAATGGGGGAGTTGAAGTAGGCGTCCGATGGGGCGTTTTTTTCTTTGGTTACGAGTAAATTGACGTCATCACTAATGGTTTTGCCATCAAATGTGGCAGTGGCTTTAAGACTGAATAATTGATCGGTATCGACGTTTGGCGCAACAAAAAGTGGCCTATTTATGTCACTCAAATCCACGTTGGTAAAGGCTTTATTATTAGCACTCGGATACATGCACCAACTAATATTTTCAGGTACTTGGCCGTTTATATTTTGTATACGTAAACTCGCATCAGTTCTATTCACCATTTGATGATCGCTATTAATGCGTAAAATATTGTCATTAGAATCGGCAGTAATTGATATCGTTTCTTCAATGTTGATATTACCGCCAGAGACAGTCACCTTAAAAGCGTAATCTTGGTTACTTGTGGGTGTGAATGCTAACACTTGGCTATTAACTGCAGCTAGTTCAAGACTGGGTCCTGATATCTGCTGCCACAAAAATGATTTGCCAATAGTGTCTTGTTCATTAAGGTTGGCAATAATGCTGCCAGGCTTGTCTTTGGCATAATGCTGTTCAAGGGTAAAAGTCAATTGAGAGTTTGTGTCGGTAATTGAATAAGTTAAACTTTCACTGCAGATTTCGAAAGTGGATGAGGTAGGCACACCTTGATCGTTATTGTCTGAATCTCCTCCGCAGGCGCTAACGAATATGGCACTGGCTAAAAGGCTATAGATCCCTAAATTTTGCGATAACTTCATTAAGCGACTCCATGTCTATTTTATTATTATTTAACAATACATTTTTATAACATCTTGTTTGCAAAATAATGTAGCACGCTGTTTTGTATAAATGCAACTAACAAAAAAGCGCCCGAAGGCGCTTAGTGAGGCAACAAAAATGAAGTTTGTTTATTGTTGTTCAGACTTTTTCTTCAACCCTAATCCCAGTTCTCGGCCGCGTTTACGAGCATAGAATGGAAAACTCACCAACAAGACACAAATCAATACCGATTCAATCAGTGCAAATACCAGCGCATCAGTGGTGACATAAGCAAGGGTTAAGCCATGTAATAAGTATACACACAGAATAAAACTGGCCCATGCATATGTATATGGGTTACCGGTTAAGATGCCTTTAAGCGGAAACAGTAGAGGTACAATCCATATTAAGCTGAATCCTAGCGAGTAGGTGCCATTCATGCCTTGTTGAATAAACCAGCCGCTGAGCAGCAGGAGTAATGCAAGGTAACCAATTCGACTTAGTTGAAACAAGGTTTGTGAAGTCATTATTTTACTCGTTAAAGAATAGACAAAACATTTTCTGGTGGACGACCAATGGCTGCTTTGTTGTTGGCTAGCACGATAGGACGTTCAATTAATTTAGGTGTTGCTACCATTGCAGCGATGAGCTGATCTTCCGATAACGATGTGTCAGCCAAATTTTGAGCTTTATATTCGTCTTCTTTAGTGCGCATAAGCTGGCGAGCTGTTAAACCAAGTTGTTGCAAAATAGTCTGAATTTCAGCGGTTGTAGGTGGCGTCTTTAAGTATTCAACGACAGTGACATCTACTGCATTAGCTTGCAACAATGCGAGCGTCTCACGGCTTTTTGAACAGCGAGGGTTATGGTATATCGTTGTTTTGGTGGTTGTCATTGTCATAGTCCGTCATTAAAAAATGGCAAACAATAAGTAGATTTATTGTTTGCCATTATTCTATCAAAGAATAGCTTGTAAGGTTAGATTATCGCGGCTATTTTAATTCTTCCATTGCCCTATCTGCTTGTCTGAATTGTCTTATTCTTGCTTCAATTCGTGCCATTTGTAGGTTTTGGCCATCAGAATAGCGATATGCATAATTGAGTTGGTCAATTGCACCTTTGTAGTTAGCCGATAAGGCCATGAGTTCAGCATTGCTATAATACTCAAGCGCTTTATTGTCTAGCTTACGATATGCATCAGCCATAATTTGATACGGCAGCATACTTTGCTTATCGAAAAATATCAGTTCTTCTAACAGCGGGATAGCTTTTTTAGGCTGATCTGCCTGAACATAAATATTGGCTAAGTTAGCGTTGACCACTTGTGAGGTCGGTTTTAATTTCCGTTGAGCTTCTAATAATGCTATTGCACCTGCAAAATCTTTTTTCTGATCTAATAAATCTGTTTTGGTGTCGATGTAGAACAGATTATTGTCATCTTGTTTTAGTAAATCATCAATGATCACTTCAGCTTGTGCAAATTTTTCTAAACGGAAAAGTGCTAAAGCTTTGCCATAGAGCGCGGCCTGTTTAAACGAATACTCGTTCTTTTTGAGTTGTTGATTAAACAAAGATAACGCGGCATCATCACTAAAACTTGAAAAGCGTACTTGGATACGCGCTTTAGCTAGCTGAAAGTTAAGGCTGTTAGGGACATTACTTTTAGGGTACTGAGCCGCGCGGTTACGTGCCTCGGTAATACGTGATTCTGGCAATGGATGCGTCAGCAACATTTGTGGTGGTGTTGTGGTAAAACGATAACGAATTGCCAGTTGACCAAAAAATGTAGCGGCAGCATTAGGATCAAATCCGGCATCGACAAGAATTTGCATTCCAATACGATCAGCTTCTTTTTCATGTAAGCGGGTATAGTTAATTTTAGATTGTGTTGCTAAGGCCTGAGTGGTTGCTAAGGCTGCCATACCGGCTTGTGGTGCAGCAATCGTTAATAAAATAGCCCCTAACATTCCCACAATTGTGGCAGTTGAGCTTTTTTGTTGTGCCTCAAGAGATCGTGCTAAATGGCGTTGAGTGACGTGGGTAATTTCGTGGGCTAATACCGATGCAAGTTCACTTTCGTTGTCGGCATTTAAAAATAACCCCGTATGTACGCCAACATGACCACCAAAAAACGCAAACGCGTTGATTTCATCATTGCGGAGTAAAAAGAAATAAAATGGTGTCTTTACCCCCGTGGCATTAGCAACAAGTTTGTTACCCAGTTCAGATAAATATTGGGTTAACACTGGATCACTGAGTACCGGTGCCGATGAACGAATAACGCGCATATAAGCGTCTCCGTAGACAGTTTCTTTTTCTAAACTAAAAGTATTGACCGCTGCGGTACCTAGATCTGGAAGATCATTATTGGCAAAACTGTGGCCAATACTGGCAGCAAAAAGCACACTAATAGCGCTAGCAGCCAGTGATTTTGAAAAGGTCGATAATGATAATTTACTCAAGCGGAACCTTTAATGATGATTGAATCGAAAATTTAAGCTTAACCAGCAAGTTTGCTTAAGTTACATTGCTTGTGGTTTATTGTACAAGCTAGGATAATAGCCCTAGATTGTTTAAAGCAAGTTGATAATGATTTTAATTGATTTAACACCCTATGTTTGTCCTTATCCTTTAGTAAAAGTGAAACTTTTACTAAAACAGATGGATGTGGATGAAAAATTACATGTACTCTTATCTGACCCTGGTTCACGCCGAGATGTTCCCTTGTTGATAAAAAAAATGGGTTTTGGTATTGAAATCATTGCTGATCAACCGCATTGTTTGTCATTTATCATCACCAAAACAAATTGATATTGTTTATATAAAAGGTTTTTCAATGCTGGAAATTTTAACTGATTGGTACAAAACCCGTTTTAGTGATCCACAAGCCATAACGTTAATGTTTATTATTATTGGGATTGGTCTTGCATTGTACTTCGGTTCTGGATTGCTTGCGCCTTTGCTGGTTGCTTTGGTGTTAGCGTTTTTACTGGAGTGGCCGGTAGCACAAATGTCGCGACTGGGTATAAGCCGAACCGCTGCGGCAACAATCGTGTTGGTGGTATTTTTAGGGGTGATGATTATTTTGATGTTTGGTTTGGTGCCGAGTATTTGGCGTCAAGGGGTGTCATTGGTTACTGATTTACCCTCAATGATTGATAAGGGCATGCTAATTGTGCGCGAGTTTAGCGCTGATTACCCGCAGTTTGTGAGTGCATCACAACTTGATTCGATGATGGAAGAAATTAATAAGATGCTTGATACACAGCACCTTATTGATTTAGGGAAACAAATTTTAGGTTATTCTGCGTCATTATTAGTATTAATGGTGTACGCCATTTTAGTGCCATTGTTGGTATTTTTCTTTTTAAAAGACAAAGACTTTTTATTAAATGGCAGCAAACGATTTTTCCCGTCTAACCGTGGTCTAGCGAGAAAAGTTTGGTTTGAAATGGACCAACAAATCTTTAATTATATTCGTGGTAAAGTGATTGAAATTGTTATTGTTGGCGTAGCCAGTTATATCTTTTTTGCTATCATGGGGCTGCGTTACTCAGCACTACTAGGTGTATTGACAGGCTTGTCGGTATTGATCCCATATGTTGGCGCTACTTTGGTTACATTGCCGATTGCATTAGTCGCATTTTTTCAATGGGGTTTTAGTGCTGAGTTTGGTTACTTAATGTTAGGTTATGGGATTATTCAGGCGCTAGATGGCAATGTATTAGTACCGCTATTGTTTTCTGATGCGGTTGATTTACACCCGGTTGTGATTATTGCCGCCGTGTTAGTCTTTGGGGGCTTATGGGGCGTTTGGGGAGTCTTTTTTGCCATACCACTAGCATCGCTAGTAAAAGCAGTCATTAATGCTTGGCCTAATAACCAAGAGCAACAACGAGTCACACTTGACAGTGAGTAACACTTGCCTGTGGTATTAAAACATCAGTATAGCAACAGAGCCGTTGGATACTTTAAGCTAACCCCATTATGAGGTTAGCTTTATTATTAGCTTAAGTTGCGCCATATAGAGGTTATGACGAATGGAAATACAGATATAAAATAACTGCTAGGCAAATAACAACGATTAAGAACGAGAAGATAGGCCAACATGGGCGTTTTGCTATTTGCAACCCACTAAATTATAGATAGGCTCATTTTATAGATAGGTACATTGAGCATTATAACGTTTTGTCTTTGCTGTCTTTGCTGCCGTTGTCTTTCTCGTCTGAAGGTTCTTCAGTCAGTTTTTGTTCAGATTCTGGTGAACTGGTTTCTTTTTCAGGATTTTGCTCTCGGTCTTTATGTTCACCAAATTGAGGCATTTTAAATTTGGCAGAATATTTCAACACCGCAATGTTACTTGCAATAACGCCGATGACTAAAATGATAATTAGCCAAACTTCATAACCTTCTAGACTCATTGGAAACTCCTTTTAACCTGCAATTTTATAGCTGATGTTGTTAAGACAACACCAGCTATAAGCATATATGTTTGGTTAGTCGACGGCTAAACGTAGTTCACATTTGCGAATATCTTCAGGGGTATCGACTTCTGGAGAGTCAAATGCGCTGATAGCAATTTTAATTTTGTGGCCGTATTCGAGTGCGCGTAGCTGTTCTAATTTTTCGAGATCTTCAAGTCTACCTAAAGGTAACTTAGCAAAGGCATTCACAAAACGCTTAGTGTAGCCATAAACACCTAAATGCTTGTAAACCGGATAGTCATTGGTATCGCGACCAAAGGGGATACGAGAGCGAGAGAAATACAATGCATTATGGTCATTATCAAATACCATTTTAACGTGCATAGGGTCGTCTAATTCTCTTTTATCGACGATTTCAAATCCTAATGTCGCCATTTCGAATTCACCAGGGTGACGTTCAAATAGACTTATGATTTGTTCGATTGAGATAGGATCAATCAGCGGTTGATCGCCTTGTAAATTAATCACTAAATCGTCATCGTTAAGACCAAGCAATGCAATGGCATCATTAATACGGTCGGTACCAGAGGCGGCATCAGGGCTGGTCATTACGACTTTACCACCAAAGGATTCAACGGCATCTTTAATGCGGTCGTCATCTGTAGCAACATAGATGCTATCGAGGCCTTTTGCTAATGATGCACGTTCATAAACGTGTTGGATCATGGGTTTACCATTAATCGGGGCTAGCGGCTTGCCCGGGAAACGGCTTGAACCATAACGTGCCGGGATTAATAGAGTAACTTTCATTAATATGACCTACTTGTGGTTGTGACAATAATATAGACAATAAATAAAAGGGCTCATAAGAGCCCTTTATGACTTAATCTGTCGTTTATTATATACGACGGAATAACTTAGTCAGCATTTCATCGGTAACTTTCTCTTCCCAGCCTTTACCGTACACGTTGTCCCAAAGTGGACCCATGCTCTTAGTCACGGCAACCATCTTAGCGATAGTTTCATCTGGCAAATCTTTACAGATGTTTTTAGGCAGAGTGATGTTATGAATTTTCATCATTTTACGGAATTCAGTCACACCTTCTGGATAGAATTCTTCCAGCACGTCAAAGGCTAAACAGTTACCAATACCGTGGTGATAACCCAGTACATAACCTAAACCGTAAGATACCGCATGACATGCACCGACTTGGCTATAAGCAATGCTCATACCGCCCATGTATGACGCCATCATTAACTTGTCGTCTTTTTCTGCGTGGTCGTCTAAGAACACTTGACGACATAAATCCATTGATTTTTCGGCAAATGCTTTAGCAAACTCGTTGAGGTATGTGCCTTGTAATGATTCTACACAATGGATAAAACAATCCATACCAGTATAGAACCACTGATCAGTCGGAACCCCTGCAATTAATTCAGAGTCCATGATGATTTGATCAAACACGGTGTAATCTGAGTTTAAACCTAGCTTACGAACGGGTCCGCACAATACTGCAGTACGTGATGCTTCAGCACCCGTGCCAGACACTGTTGGAATACCAATATGATGTATTGCAGGATTTTTAATTAAATCCCAACCTTGGTATTCAGAAGAACTACCAGGGTTAGTGAGCATTAGTGATACGGCTTTGGCTAAGTCCATCGTTGAACCGCCGCCTAAACCAACTACGCTCACTGGTAACTTAGTGTTAAATGCGTTAACTTGCGCCGTTAACGCATCAACTTGTTCAGTTGTTGGCTCATCATCTACGTTTACGTAAATCAGTAGGTCGTGCGCTTGAGTTGGCACGCGGTCAGCTAGCGGTTTACCTTGATGTACATCATCGACAAGGAAAACGACAAAATCGTTAGCATCTTGGCGTTCTTGACCTAATACAACATCAAGTTGTACAAATGAACCACGGCCAAAGATCATTTTTGGTACACATTTAAAATTTTTAAAACTCATTACAACAGTCTCCATTGAGATAAGTACTGTAAAAAGTGCTCTGAGCCATCACTGACCGAGAGGCATCAATGCTAGGCAAAAGCGCGTTTGATATTTTCAATACGTTCAGCTATTTGCTCATCAGTCCAAGACAACTTGATCAACATCGAAATCGTTCGGCTCATGATAGCGTCAGATTTAGGTGTCAGCACTTTAGTGTAGTCAGGGCGATCAGCGATTAGCATAATAGGTAATGCGGCAGGTGCTTTAAGTTCTTGGATGTGTTTCCAATTTTTAAGGTAATGCCAGTTGTTAACATACCAGTAAAAACAACCATCAACTTTGTTGGCAGCCAGCTTTTTATTAATTTCTTGAGTGCGTTCTTCTGTTGGCATCATAAATGTTAAGAAGCCTGCAGAATCGCCGTCTGGATCTGGAATTTCACGGAAGGTGATTTCAGCAATAGATGCCATAGCATCTTTAATGGTTTTCTTATTTTTACGCTGAATAGCAATGATTTTATCAAGCTTACGTAATTGTGCTAAACCCATTGCTGCATTCATTTCTGAAATTCGGAAATTCAAACCCATAATTGGGTGTGATTCTGCACCACGATCATTACCAACATGGTCATGACCGTGATCTGAAAACATGTGTGAGTGGTTATAAATTTCGCTATTGTTAGTGACAATCGCGCCACCCTCACCACAGGTGATGGTTTTAACTGAGTCAAATGAATAACAACCTACATCACCGATGGTGCCCAATGCTTGGCCTTTATAACTGCCACCGATGGCTTGACATGCATCTTCTAAAATCACCAAGTTATGCTTTTTACACACCGCTTTGATTTCGTCCATCTTCGCCATAGAACCACACATATGAACAAGGTTAATAGCCTTGGTACGTGGTGTGATGACAGCTTCAATACCTTCTGGAGATAAACATAATGTTTCGTCAATTTCAGCAAAAATAGGTACAGCACCGGCCATAAACACGGCTTCAACAGAGGCTACGAAGGTAAATGGAGGCACAATAACTTCATCGCCAGCACCAATGCCCGCTGCTGCCATTGCAGTTTGTAATGCAGCAGTACCGCTTGATACTAAATGAGCGTGTTTCACGTTCATTTTTTCGCAAAGTAGTTGCTCCATGTCGCGGGTTTTCCAGCGATCATTACGCATATGGTCGAAGTTATAACGGAAGGTAAAACCGTTCTCCATTACGTCAGCAACTTCCTGCTTTTCTTCAGGACCAAATAATTCAAAACCAGGCATGGAAATCATCTCCTAAAAATTCTGCGCATAGTAGCGCTAAATAAACTGGATGATTATAACGTTCTTCAGTGGTGGTTCGCGACTTTTATTGCATATTTTTAATAACAATAAACAAAGGCCTGCTAAATAACAGGCCTATTAAAAGTGTAAATGGAGATAGAAGGCAAGGTTAAGCTAAATTGCGCCCATGAAGACGGTCGATTGTCACGTCTAAATCTGTGAGTAATCCGTTATTAATTCCGTAAATCCAACCATGTATTGCAACATCTTGGCCACGATCCCATGCTTCTTGAACGATGTTGGTCGACACAACATTTGACACTTGTTCCATCACATTAAGCTCACACAGGCGATCAAAACGCCCTTGTTCACTCATCGATTCAAGAGCATCCTCGTGAATACGATAAATGTCACGTAAATGTCCGAGCCAATTGTCAATCAGGCCCAGTCGCTCTTTATTCATTGCCGCACGAACACCACCACAGCCATAATGCCCAACGACCATGATGTGCTTTACTTTTAGTACATCGACAGCATATTGCAGCACTGATAAACAATTTAAATCTGTGTGAATGACCATATTAGCGATGTTACGGTGAACAAACACTTCACCGGGTAATAAGTCGATAATCTGATTAGAAGGCACTCGGCTATCTGAGCAACCAATCCATAAGTATTCTGGGTTTTGTTGTTTTGCCAGTTGCGCAAAAAAGGTAGGATCTTCTTTATTGATCCGTTCAGCCCAACGGCGATTATTATCAAATAATGGTTTAAGAAGTTTCATGAGCGCTCGAATTAGGTCGTTTTTTACCGGTAAGGTATTACAGGTAATATGTCATTTTGTAATGAGTATATCAGCAATGCCGACGGATCTGGTCTATCCATTGAGGTGATTAATTAAAATTAACTTTACTCAAAAAATCAACAAGATGCTGATTAAAAATGGCTGGTTTTTCGATGTTAGCTAAGTGACCAGCTTGTTCAATGTGCAATAATTGACTGCCATCAATACAGTCATGCATTAAATAACTTTCCAGTGCGGTACGCAAATAACCACTTAATCCTACGGCCACCAAAGTCGGTAATGTTAATAACTCAACCGATTCGAGTGTGTCACGTTTGAATATGGCCATATTGGCAAATTTAAGTAACGCAGTAAGTTGGGCGCCAGAGTAAGACGTTAATTCAGCGCTAAATTGTGCAACAATATTAGCTAGATTGGGGTCTTGGTTGACCAATTGCTCAATCTCTTTACTAAAATATAATGTGCTAATGGTTTGTGCAAGGTCTGCTGATATAGCTTGGTCGTTGGCAACTTGAGCCATTAACCCTTGGTATTTAACGCAATTAACTTGCGGTTCAAATCCCACAAAACTGTTTAACATCACCAAGCCATTAATGCGAGCCGGTGCATGTAATATAAGCTCTGCCGCAATTGCACCGCCACTACCATGACCTACGATGGCGGCAGAGTTGATTTCAAGCTTATCCATTAACGTTAATACGTTTTGGGCCACATCTTGTAAATTTTCAACAGATTCTGGGATAGTGGTTGTTTGACCATGGCCCCAAAAGTCGATGGCAATACATCGATACTGTGATGACAGTTGGTCAATTTGCGATCGCCACATAGTGCTATTGGTGAGTAAGCCATGACAAAAAATAACAACAGGTCCATGTCCTTCATCTAAGTAATACAGTGGTTGATTATCAATTTCTATGTGATGCATTAAAGTGGACATAACAAACTCATTCAAAGAGGAAATGCGCGCAAACATTAAGCCGGAGAGGGCGCAACAAAGAAAACATAATGATTAACTAACTCTGTTAGCCGTTCAATTAAGGGTGATTTTAACGATATTTCTGCCGCAGACAACACTTTTGCAAATTCATCTGCGCTAAATTGCTCCAACAACTCATTAGCGACAGGAAAATAGCTCATGTGCCATGGCTCAGGACTAACGCCACTTAAATCAGGTTGATAGGGGAAATAAAATCCAAACTCAGCAGCATGCGAGATAAGCCATTGATGTAGAGAAGCACAAGGGCCATCGGCGGTATATTCTGCAGTGATTAACTGCAGTGCTTGTTTGCTAATGTTATTCGCATCATATATATCGAAATCGGTGCCCCAATGATGCCGAGATGCGCCAGGGAGGGCAGACCATATCAAAATGGTATCAATCAGCTGTTGGGGCGTGAGTGACGTAAACTCAACTGGATTTGAGTCTTGGTCGAGTAATGGTCGCTGACCTGTGGCTTTGGCGTTCCAAATACTCAATTGACGATCAAATGGTCTATATGCCGAACATATTTGTACATTAAACCCCGCAGCAGATGCCGCGTTCTGCAACTGCTGAAATGCAGTTGCAGTGCGTTGTTCAAGCAAAAACTGTCCTACTGAAACTAAATGACGATCGTCTAAACCGTATAGTTTAGCTTGCTCGTTAGGGATATCAATCGAACAAAGCAGTGAGCTTATTTGCACAATAGCTTTTCCAAAATGCGTTCATAGCAATTAGCTAATATTTCTAAGTCGGCCACGTTGACACATTCATTCACTTTATGAATTGTCGCGTTGACTGGGCCTAACTCCAACACTTGTGCGCCAGTTGGTGCGATAAAGCGACCATCTGAGGTACCACCTGAGGTTTGGGGGTCGGTTTCATAACCTGTGACTTCGCGAATCGCTTCCCGTGTGGCATCAAGCAGTGGACCGTCACCCGTTAGAAACGGTAAACCATTAAATATCCAGTTGATATCATAATCTAAGCCATGAGCATCAAGAATACTTACCACCCGTTGGATCAATTCTTCTGCGGTCACTTCGGTTGAGTAACGGAAATTAAACATCACGGTTAATTCACCGGGGATAACATTCGATGCCCCTGTACCGCCATTTATATTAGCAATTTGGAAACTGGTCGGTGGGAAAAACTCATTACCGTTATCCCAATGCATTTGTGCGAGTTCAGTTAGTGCTGGAACCGCGTTATGAATAGGGTTGTCGGCTAAATGTGGATAGGCAACATGGCCTTGAATTCCGTTAACGGTTAAGTTGCCCGTTAAGCTGCCACGACGACCATTTTTGACGACATCACCCAATTTATGCGTTGATGAAGGTTCGCCAACTAGCGCCCATGTCATTTTTTCATTACGAGCTTCGAGCGTATCAATAACCCGAGTGGTACCGTTAATAAAAGGACCTTCTTCGTCACTGGTAATTAAATAAGCAATAGAGCCGTTGTGGTCTGGATGCTTAGCAACAAAACGTTCAGTCGCGATAATCATCGCGGCTAATGATCCTTTCATGTCTGCTGCACCACGACCATGTAAATAGTTATCAATGATGGTCGGTTCAAACGGAGGAGTATGCCAACGGTTAAGATCACCAGTAGGTACCACATCGGTATGACCTGCAAAGCAGAAAACCGGATCACTGTTCCCTCTTCTTGCCCACATATTGGTGGTGTCTTCAAAAACCATTGGTTCAATGTTAAAACCAATGGCGGCAAGGCGATTGGCCATTAAGGTTTGGCAACCTTCATCCAATGGTGTTACCGATGGACGTGAAATCAGATCCTTTGCTAATTCAACTACATCATTATTCATTATGCGAACCACGCTTGGTATTGAGCTAGGTTAAAACCAACCAGTAATTTATCGTTATTGACGAGAACAGGGCGCTTAATTAATGTTGGATGTTGCACCATTAAGGCAATGGCTTTGTCTTGAGTGATATCCGTTTTATCTGCATCAGATAAACCACGAAAACTGGTGCTACGTTTGTTAAACAAGGTTTCCCAACCTACAACATCAGCCCACTGCGTAACCATGGCTTCATTTAGGCCATCTTCACGGAAGTCGTGAAACGTGTAATCAATTTTTTCGGCTTCAAGCCATTTGCGCGCTTTACGAACGGTATCGCAATTTTTTATGCCGTATAAAGTCAAAAGAATACTCCATTAATGTCGATAGGGGTGTCATGTAGAGGCTTGGCTCTATAGATAAGCCTGAAAAAGTGCCTTATGTAACATTGATATCATTGAATGCATTTAACAACATTGTGGCATTGTGAAGCGGCTTGGACAAGCCGAAGACGGTGTTTTGAAAAGATTTCATAATATGCAACCTACGCTCACTTAAGCTGAAGGTTGCATATTATCGTGGCGTAATAGTTTACGACACGATTGAGTAGAGGTATTAAATAAATCGAACCAATTTGATGTTACATTTGCACCGTAAAAATAATATCTTTACCCGCAATAACGCTGCCTTGGGCCTTATCTAATTGTTTAACGTCTTCCATATTGGCCAGCACTACCGGAGTGAGTAAACTATCAACTTTTCCGCGTAAGTAAGCTAAATCGAAAGACAAAATCGGTTCACCGGCTTTAACTTGCTGACCTTCCTCGGCTAAACGCTTAAAACCATTGCCTCTAAGTTCAACGGTACCAACCCCAAAATGCACAAACAGCTCAAGCCCTTGTGGAGACTCAATACTAAATGCGTGGTTGGTTTCAAAAATTTTACCTATAGTGCCATCAATCGGGGCAACAATAAATTCGCCCTTAGGGTCGATAGCAATCCCATCGCCAACAATTTTTTCAGCAAATACCACGTCGGGTACTTTTTCAATTGCAACAATATCACCCGATACAGGTGCATAAATGGCAATACCACCCGTTAATGGTGGTTGGCCGGAAATAAGTCGTCTAATGCGGCTTAAAAATCCCATAAGAACAAGCCCCTTTTATTAATATTTTTATGCGCTTAATTGTAAACGGCTCTGTCAACTTTACCAACTTTATTCGTGTGATTAATCGCAATCATGTGCAAAAGCGTTAATGGCTTTACGAATTTCAGTAATTCGAGTTAACAAAGCAATGTGTTGTGCATGGCGGACAAATTTTGTGTAATTACCTTTAATCAATGCCACTTTTACGTCTAATAAATTAGCCGGGTTGATACTCAACTCATCAAGCCCAAGTCCGACTAACAAAGGTAAGACGTATGGATCGCTGCCAAGTTCACCACATAAAGAGACTTTAACATTTGCCTGTTTACAGTGGTTTATGGTGATGGAAATTAATTGAATAACAGCAGGTGATAAAGGTGGATATTGTTTGGCTAAATGTGGATTAGTTCTATCGGCCGCTAAAGTATATTGAGTTAAATCATTGGTGCCGATACTGACAAAATCGAGCAGTGGCAGCATGCTGGGTAGGTTCAGTACCGCTGCTGGGGTTTCAACCACAATGCCGTAACTCAGGGTACCAAAACCTTTTTCTTGTTCAATTAATTCTGCTTTGGCACGTTCAATTAATAAAAATGCGGCGTCAAGTTCTTCAACCTGGCTTACCATCGGAAACATTAATCGAACCTGGCCATGATTCGCCGCCCGAAGTATTGCTTTTACCTGGGTGATAAAGGTCTCTGGGTGCGCCAAACTATAGCGAATACCACGAATGCCAAGAGCTGGATTATCTTCGTTACTTTGCGGCAAACAAGGGATCTCTTTATCTGCGCCGATATCAAATGTTCGAATGGTCAGTACGTCACCTTGTAAGCTATGAAGGGCGTCACAATAGAGTTTATATTGTTGCTGCTCATTAGGTAGCGCTTTGGCATTCATCAATAAAAATTCAGTACGAAACAAGCCAATGCCTTGTGCTCCGACTTCGGCTGTATGAGATATTTCACTCAGATTACCCACATTGGCCAGCAAAGTGACCAGATGACCATCATTGGTTTGACTGGGCTTATCTTTATAAATCATTAACGCTTGGCGACGCAGTAACTCTTGTTGTTGTTTTTGCTTTAATTGGTCGAAAAGTTCAGCTGATGGAGCGATATGTAACTCACCAGACATTCCATCTAAAATAAGCTGCGAACCATCTGTAATAGGATCTTCAGATTGTGAAAACTGATAATTGAGTAATGCAGGAATTCCTGCTGCCCGAGCCAAAATGGCAGTATGGCTTGTTAGGCCTCCTGATTCGAGAATAAGTCCAGTAATGTGGGTTAATGGCAATATGGCAAATTCAGCAGGGGTTAAGTCATCAGCGAGTAAAATAGTGTCTTCAGTGAGTGTTGATAAATCCCATTGCAAATGGCCATGCAAAGCACTGGTGAGGCGTTTAGCCAAACAAATTATATCACCGCTACGATTGGCCAAATAAGGGTCGTCTAATGACAACATTTCTGCAGCATGTTGATTAAAAATACGATCAACTGCGACAGCTGCGCAGACTCTAAATTGCTCAATATGTTGATGTAGTTGCTGCTGCAGCTCCTCATCTTCAAGCAACATAATATCGCTATCAATCAGTTGGAAATTATCACAATCTGGGCACAGGTGATGTTGGCAGTGTTGTAAATGTGCAATCAAGTGATGAATTGCCTGGGTTAACTGTTGCTGTTGCTGGTCAATTTGTTCAATAGAAAGCAGTTTAAAATCGAGTGGTGGCAGTTGGGTGGTAATAGTCAATGCTTTACCAAAAGCGATACCTGCAGATACAACGATTCCATTGATTGACATAACGTTGTCCTATTAACTAAGCGTAATCAGCATTGAGGCTATTTTGTCAACGGCTGCTTGGCCGTGTTCACCTGACGCTAACACCGTCACAGACATGCCTTGGTAAAGGCCTAATGTTTGCAACTTAAATAAACTTTTCGCACTGGCTTGTTTTCCATTACATTCGACCATAATGTCGCAATCAAACTCTTTTGCCTCTTTTACCAGTAATGCCGCTGGACGGGTGTGAATACCGTGAGGAGCAACAATGGTGACCGTTTTTTGATACATAAACAACATACTCTGTAATGAATGACAACTAAATACTCATCGGATTAAGTATCAATATTTCAATAAGCTAGTCGAAAGTACTCACTAGCCATTTGGTTGAAAAATGCTTGTAGAACCCAAGTTTTTAATCTGATGGAGACAATATACCCTAAAGTCAGAAGGGCTAAAAGTGATGTTCGACTCGAAATGATCGGCGATGTAATCATCAGGGATATAAGCCAATATTGGCAGTGCTAAGAATGAGAGGGTTTAGCAGGTAAAAAACTAAGGCTTTTGGGGCTGACATTTGCAATGCTCCGCCTGACAAGCCTTAGTTAATAAATCGTTTTATTAATTATATTTTAAATTGCCCTAGTGTTTTGCTCATATCAACACTAATGGCTTGCAACGATTGCGCTGCCTGGCTGTGGGTTTCGTTAGCGGTTAACGACTGTTCGGTGAGTTCAGAAATGGTATTGACGTTGACATTGATGTCTTCGGTAACCAATGCTTGTTCTTCAGTGGCACTAGCAAGTTGTGCTGTCATGCCACTAATATTATCGATGAGTGCTAGAATTTCGATAATTGCATCGCTTGACTGAACGGCTTTTGACTGTAACTGAGCAGACTCCCGTTGGGTATGAGTAATGCTGTCGATAACCGATTGAATACCCGTTTGGATCTGACTAATAATTTTATTGATTTCATTAGTCGATGACTGAGTTCTATTCGCGAGTGCTCGTACTTCATCTGCCACTACAGCAAAGCCTCGACCATGTTCACCGGCTCGTGCTGCTTCAATGGCGGCATTGAGCGCAAGCAGGTTAGTTTGATCTGCAATACTGCCAATAACATCAAGAATACTGCCAATCTCAGCGGATGAATGACTCAGTGTTAGTGACACTGTTTCAGCTTGATGTAATTCATGGACTAAACTTTGTGTTTGTTCAACGGTTTGTTGCATCAATTTTTGATTCTGTTCCGCTTGATGTTTTACATTAGCGGCACCGTCAGCTGCATCTTGTGTATTTCGTGCCATTTCTTGGCTAGTCGATAACATCTGGTTGATAGCCGCGGCGACACTTTGGGTTTCACTATGCACTTGATTCGCGCTTTGATTAGATGACTTTACGGTGTCTAATAAATGTATGGCTTCATCATTTAAGGTATGCCCGAGCGGTTGCAAATTAGCCACCATATTGGCAATTTTAATCACAAATTGATTGAATGCATCAGCCAATTTAGCCACTTCGTCGTTACCTTCAGTCGACAAACGCTGGGTCAAGTCACCTTCACCTTTGGCTATCTGTTCCATCGCATCGATCGTGACGTTGAGAGGTTGGGTAATGGAATGATTCAACAATAAAAAGAATGCAAAAATAGGCACTGAAATAATCATCATGATAATAAAATAGTCAATAATGATACCTGTCATGCTTTCATTAACATCGTTGACGTTAGCTTGAGTGATTAAGGTCCAATCAAGGGCTGAATAATACTGCGCTGCGACTAATACTGTTTGAGGCTGATTTTGTTGGTCGACAATAGCAAGTTCATTTTGTGCGATGTTGTTTTTTTTGGCGTTAGCGATCAATTGTTGATATGAATTAGAACCGTTGAATGTTGCTAAATTGGCAAGTGGTTTACCGATAGAGTTTTGATTAAGCGGATTAACAATAATGCGGTCTTGGTTATCAACAATGATAAAAGCTTGATGATCATTAACCTCAATTTGACTGGCAAATTGGCTTAATATTTCAACCGTAGCGTCCGGCTTAGCCAATTTAAACGCATCAAGAGTGCTACTTAATTGGCTGACTTGTCCACTTATCTGCTTATATTTTTCCTCAATTAAATGATTATATTGTTCTTTAATTGAAAAAGAACCGAAAACCACAGTGCCTACAGCAGCTAAAGCTAACATAATGAATAAGCGCTTTAAAATGGTTAAGCGTCTTAATAATCCAATCATCATCAGTCCTAATTCAAACAATCCATACAAAGTTGTGCGATTATAATGAAAATATGAAAAAACATAAGCTTGAAAGATTGTTTTTGTGAGCAAACAGCTGATTTTTACATTTGTTAATTGAATGTGTTTATTTGTAAAAAATTATTGATTATCAAATGATTAGTGTACCATTAAGTTTGATTGGTTAATTAACATGCTAATCGATTGTTTTAATTTTGATTTTTTTTTGATTTACCCGCAAGATTAGCTTAATTAATGGATAAGGTACCTACGTTATGAATTCATCTTCTACAGTCAAAAATGACGACATTTTACTTAAACTTTGTCATTCTGTTTCTCATGTTCTGTCTAGCACTAGTGCGAGCCATATTAGTCATGCTGGGATGGTTCAAAGTATTTCTCGTACCCGTTTAAAGCCTGATTTGGCGTGTTTTTCCATTTTCGACGGCGGCTTTTCAGGTCTAGTTGTTATCAATTTTTCAGCTGCTGCGGCTATTGAAATTTATCGCCGCTATATGATCAACATGGGCATGCCTGAAACAGAACTCGCGTTTTCACATACTTCTGATGATGTCAGTAATGTTATGGGCGAATTAATGAACCAAATTTTGGGTGATTTTATTGGTAAAATATCGAAAGAATTGCAAACATCAATTAGCCAAAGCCAACCTAAAATGTTGGTTATTAATAAAGAGTTAACTATTTCTATCGATACAAACCTCGATAATGCAGTTGCCAGACGAGTGTCATTTAAGACTGAAAATAATCATATTTTTTATCTTGAATTCGCCATGGATAAAACCGAGTTTATTCGCTCAGCAGACTTTGAAATGGACGAAGAGTTTGATTTGGACTCGTTAATTGAAACTCATGGTAAAACAGCGCAAGTCAGCACTGTAAAATCAAAAGATGTATTAAATGATCCCAATATTAAAGGCATTGTTGTCGATGACGCAGATGACTTGCTTAGTGAACTTGGATTATAAGTAATGCAGATTGAGAGACATAACCAAATAAGCAATTCATCTTGGTTGTTTCTCTCGATTTAGGCCATCTTGGTTGTTAATTTCTTTATTGAAGCTCTTTAAAGACATTCAACTTATAGCGTTAGAATCTTATTACCAGAAAAATTTATTGTTTATTATTTAAGAAGTGACGGTAGACCTTTTCATCTAGGCCAATTGTTGGACACGTTAACCCTTTATCTCTTACAGTTGAAACAGTCATCTTGCCATCAGTGATAAACACTGCTTGTGATTGTAATGAGCATTTATCAATCGCTTTCACTTGCCATCTTTTGAGTTCATCTAAAGCTGCAGGCGCACCAGCAACAATATAAACTTTCACATTATTGTATTGATAAAAATAACGCCCATCGTCATTAACCTTTACGAGAGAACATGGTGTTTTTAGTTGTAAAGAAATATGTTGAGTATCTTTATCGAAAACGCATTGCCCTGAATCATCGTTCAAACTGACATGAGCGTTAGCACATGACATTAACAATAATGATCCGAGTAAACCAAATGGTCGAATCATGCTGACATTTCCCAGAACCATATTTGCTCTCCTAAATTAAGCCAGTCAGGATCTCCAGCCTTTAAATATTCACCATCCCATAAATCAATATGATCAGTATTTCCCCAACCATTCATTATAAAAACAATGCCTTTTTTATCTTTTAAAACAGATAGAGCATCGTTTTTAAGGACTTGTTTGTTACCAACAAATGTACAGCTAGCAGAGTCAATCCAATTTGCAAGTTCTTGTGCAGCAAGGATATGCCTTGGTGTATGTTTTAAACCAGGATAACAGCGACGTTGAGGATACATTTTATCAAAAGATGAAATATCGATTCCAGACGCTTCTAATGACACACCCATACGGATAGCACATTGATTAGCGAATAATGTTTTTGTCGCAAGGGTTGCTGGGATAAGGATGGTTAACCCATAATTTATTAAATTGAATAAGCATGTTACTAAGTCCTTTTAAATGAATAATTAACAATACCACCTTCTTAATGTTAAAAAAATTACCCATAGTAATTACTGATAACTTAACTTAACATATGATAATAGATACCTAAAACCAAAGTAAATGATGTAGTTAACTACCCCCATTTACGTATTCAGCTAGCTTAAGTTGGCTCATTACTATGAAATGATAGAATTATGAATAAATATTTTAAGTGAATAAACTACAATATTTATAAATTTCATAATAGTAGAGGCTAACTATTTTTTTAAATCATTATTAAAAGCAAATGTGGGTACTTTCAGTTTCAAACCTTCACCCATTAACTAAAGGCGATGCAGAGAAATGACATCTAAAGCGACTTCTATTGATATAGCTTACCGTGCAGGCGTGTCGCAATCGACAGTGTCTCGTGCGTTAAGAAACAGTCCATTGGTAAATTTAGAAACGCGACAGCGTATTCAAGCCATTGCAAAAGAACTCAATTATAAAGTCGATAAAAATGCCAGTAACTTACGCATGCAAAATAGCCATACGTTAGCATTGCTAATTTGTGAAGATCCTACTAACGATGAGTCGATGATCAACCCATTTTTTCTCTCTATGCTGGGTTCGATCACTCGAGCCACCGCCCGTCAAGGTTATGATTTATTGGTGTCATTTCAGCAGCTTTCAACGGATTGGCATGCAGATTATGAAGACAGCAATAAAGCCGATGGTATTATTTTATTAGGTTATGGCGATTATATGGATTATGCCCATAAACTTGATAAGCTTATCGAAAAAAATACTCACTTTGTTATCTGGGGAGCTGAGCATAACAATAAAGCGGTGTTGTCTATTGGTTGCGATAATCATCAAGGTGGTTTTGTGGCCACGGAGCATTTGCTCGGGTTAGGGCATAAACACATTGCGTTTTTAGGTGACTCGTCAAGTCGCAGCCCTGAATTTCGCGACAGATATTTAGGTCATGTTGATGCTTTAAAATCTACCGGTATCGAAGCTGACAAACAGTTACAGCATGACGCTATTAATACCGAAGCCTCTGGCTATCATGCCGCCAACGTATTATTAGATAGCGGCGTGACATTTGATGCTATTTTTACTGCGAGTGATCTTATTGCGATAGGGGCCATTCGTGCATTGAAAAAGCGCGGTGTTGTAGTGCCAGATCAAGTTGCTGTAGTGGGATACGATGATATTCCAGTGGCCAGTTTTGCCAATCCGGCGTTAACAACCATAAAGCAAGATACTCAGTTCGCAGGTGAAATACTTGTCGAAAGTGTGTTGAAGTTAATCCGTGGTCAAGAAGTTAGCCAGCGATTAATCAAGACCCATTTAGTGGTGCGTAGTTCATGTGGTGCAAATGTTGAAGATAATTAGATAATTAGATAATTAGATAATTGATATTAAGTGCATTGAATACTTTATGTAGTGCTATTTTTGTTTATTTACAGAAGCTTGGCAAACTAATGCTCTGAGTTAAGATCACTTATTTTACAGTAACAACTTACGTGCTCATATCATTAAATCGCTTTCAAATATGTGTGTAATTCCTGCTATTCAATTGTTTTTAAAGGATAAGTTTTTTATGGCCGGTGCCAGTTTATTAACCCTATTAGATGATATTGCGACTATTCTGGATGATGTGGCGGCAATGAGTAAAGTGGCTGCACGCAAAACTGCGGGCGTTCTGGGTGATGATTTAGCCTTAAATGCACAACAAGTGTCGGGTGTTGCTTCTGATCGTGAACTGCCTGTGGTATTTGCGGTGGCGATGGGATCATTTAAAAATAAAGTGATTTTAGTGCCGATGGCCATGCTGATCAGCGCATTTATTCCATGGGCTATAACGCCTTTATTAATGTTTGGTGGTTTGTTTTTATGTTATGAGGGCTTTGAAAAAGTCTATCATTCACTAACACATAAGCGTGCTCCTGTGATTGATGACGATGCGGTAGTCGCCAAAGCAAAAGCGGATATCGAAGATTTAGCCGCATTCGAAAAAGAAAAAATAAAAGGGGCTATTCGTACCGATTTTGTCTTATCGGCTGAGATCATCGCTATTAGTTTAGGTGTGGCTGCACACATGGATCTAATGGGGCAATTTTTAACCTTATGTGTGATTGCCATTGTGATTACGGTAGGGGTATACGGTTTAGTAGCAGGGATTGTTAAAATCGATGATCTTGGTTTGTTTCTGGCTCAGCGTAAGCCAAGTGGAATAGGGCATAAATTGGGTTTAGGATTAGTATCTGCTGCCCCTTACTTAATGAAGGTCCTGACATTTGTCGGCACTATTGCCATGTTTATGGTCGGTGGCGGTATTTTAACTCACGGAATTCATGTGGTGTCTGAATGGATTGTGCATGCAGAAACGCTGGTAAGCCAAGTGAGTGTTGTTGGTGACGTTTTAGGGCTATTAACCCCAAGCGTGTTGAATGCATTATTTGGTGTTGTTGCTGGTGGTTTGGCGGTATTATTGATGAATGGTGTGACCAAGTTACTGCCTGCAAAAGATTAGTTACTGCCTGCAAAAAACTAGTTAATGCCAGCAAAAAGTTAGTTAATCCAAGTATTTGTTGTGGTAAGCAATGATGGGTAAAAACATACGAAAAAAGCATAGTCCATGGCTATGCTTTTTTCGTGGTATTGACGATAACGACGATGTTAATCAGTCTCTTAGGACTAAACCGTTAAATTATCGGGACTGTCTGGATTTGGTACTGTTTTTGGATTTGGCCCATATTCGTTGTCATCTTTACTGTTAAAGCACATCACAACCAGTAAAATTAATATGCCAAGCAATGGAATAAATATCAATAATAACCACCAACCAGAATGGTCTGTGTCGTGTAAACGACGGACACTCACTGCGATACTTGGGATCATGATGGCGAGTGAATAAATTGAGCTTAATACCCCTGCACCGTAGACGTCGCTGTAAAAACCGACACCCATGTCTAATAGCGTCAGTACGATACTGATCACCGCACTGATTAATCCAAACATCCAGTATTCTTTACGACGTGCACGGCCGCTAAAATCAAAATACTGCTTCAATACTTTTACATACCAATCCATTTGTTGTTCCTTAACGTTAACTTTTATTAATCCGGTGTATTTGTAACAAGATAGTGTTGAATTAACAAGGATTTGTTTCAAAATACACACAAAAAATAAAGCCGTTGTGAGTCACAACGGCTTATTGAACAAGCTAATACAGTGCTATCAATACACTGTGATTAATACAGTGCTATTTAGCGAGTGTTTGTTGTACAACAGGGTAAAAGTCCCATACTTTTTCATCGGTCATCGAACGCACCAATTTAACGTATTCAGCATGAGTCCACGCTAGCGGTGTTGCTGAGTTGGTACCTTGGCCCATTTTGTAATTATAACGAGTCTCATTGCCTACGCCGTCCCAAGCTTGCTCAGGTAACATTAACCCTTGGTTAGCAAAGGTTTCCATGCCTTGAACATAGGTATTGATTAATACTTTCTTCGTGTCAGGGGTTAAGGTGTCGTTCGCTTTTGCTAAGGCTAATTCGTAATGACCGCGTTCACCGGTAAAGAAAGGCCATACTCGACCTCGTTGATTTTCGGTGTCGCCTCTTTCAGCGTAGCTAAGACCTGTGATTGTGTCTTCACCATATCCATCGTTACCATAGCGGCGGTATCCTGGTACTTTACTGCCATCTTTGGCGGTAAATTGGTATTTAACTCGTAAGTTATCTTCAAGACCTTGGTTGTCTATTAGCATGACGCTGTTTTTAATAACAGGGTCTTGGGCGTTAACCACACCATAACGGACTAATTCTAAAAAACCACCATCGAGGATCATGCGCTGATCTAAACCAGGTTTACCATTGTTATCGATGAGTTTATCGGTGTTATTAGGGTTACCATTTGGGCTAATGCGCACATAGTAAGGTGCAACTTTACCTTTGGCATCTGTTTCACCTAATAAGCCAGTGGTGGTGACCATCGTTGTTTCGAGCTGACGTTGTAGCTTACGTGCTAAATCGGCATATTCAGGTGCTTGTTCATCTTTGGCTAGCGCTCCGATATCACTGGCAGCCACTAAACCCGCAATTACGGCTGCGGTTGTGGATGGAGAAAATCCTGCTTGCTCTTCCCAGCGTTCTTGTTGGGTACTAGGAGGGTTAATTTCAGTGTCATTCCAATCCAGTTTTACTTTGCCGCCTTTAACTAAAAAGTCAGCGGCTGGTTTAAGCATGTCGTTATACCATTGGATTATTTCTGCATCGCTAAGCACACCTGCTTGCCACAGTTTCCAGCCGAGCATGATTGGCATAGCGGTTTGATCTAACTGCACGCCAACCCATTCAATTTCACCATCGACATGGGTTTTCTGTAAAAACCATCCAGGAGTACCTGCAAAACCAGGTGTTTGTTGTTGAACTTGAACCTGCTTTAAATATTCAAAAGCCACTTTTGGTGTTTGAATATCGCCCATGGCTAAAAATGCCATTGCACATTGGTAAAAATCACGTGGCCATACGGCTTTATAGCCTGTGCTACCGACTTTAGCTGAAACGGTGTCGCCCCAAGGATTTGAAAGTGATGCGATTAACGCACCAGCATGGGTTTTATCTTCTTGAGCTTTTAACACTAAGGCGCTGGCATAGAGTAATTTACCGTTATCTGTAGTGTTGCTGCTCATGTCATTTAATGGCTTCAGCGAGGCTAAGTAATCTTTCCAGCCAAGATGTTTATCGTCGCCTAAATACGCTTGTTTAACGGCGTCATAACCCGCATCTAATGTCGCTTGAGTGGTGGCTAAGCTACTTGCTTTGTCTTTACCAAAACCAATAACCAAATTAAAGCTTAGGCTGTCATTAGCATTGGTGAGGGTAGGGTATTGTGCGGTTAGGGCGACGTTGCCGCCTTGATTGGTGTCGCTAGTGGTTTGGTAATGAGAGTCAAGTTTACCGTTATCTTGTAAATCGACAATACCATCTGATGTGCCGACAAACCCAGCGCTTGCAGCGACAAAATCAACATCTGTTTTAACGGTCATTACCGTTGAATTAGTGTCGCTGGTGTAAGCCACTAGCGATTGGCCTTCAACACTAGCAATGTCATTTGAACCACTGTTATCAATGTGCGGATTGACATAAAGGTGTGGCGTAATGCCAGCCTCAAAAGCAGTAAAGGTGACTTTCATCATCAAGCTATTTCTATCGGGATCGGTAAAAATATGTTTTTCTATTTGGTATTTACCTTCAACATCTTTATTAATGACTTTATAAGCCAGCGATAATGGTCGTCCCATATCATCGGTATCTAAATACTCAATAGTGCTGATAGTGTGGTCTTTTTCAGTATCGACAAAGCCATTGCCAGAGATAATAAATTGCAGTTCTTTAAGCTGGGCATTGTGAATAAGGCCAAACATGGTTTCGGTTAATACGCCTTGAGCTATCGAAAACCACACTTTACTGACAGGGTTTGCAGCTGTGTCTTGATAATGGCCGTTAACATAGGGTTCGTAAGATGTGCCTATGCCAGTTTTTCCTGAGAAAGCCCAAGTAGGTTCTATGCCCGGGGTACCGGGTGCGACGTTAATAACCTGAGCTTGTGTGTTTACTTGAGTATCAGCTGGTGAGCATGCACTTAAGGCTAGTGCCATCAGACTAGTTGTGACAGCTTTCGCTATGATGCTGTGATGCGTGAGTAAATGTGGTTTTAACATGGAATTCCCCCAAAAAATAATGATCTTAATTTAGGGCCTGTTGATCTTTCAAGGTTGTTTTTGCAGCAAATTGTTGGTCATTTGTACAAGGCAGAGACTTTGTGGTGTAGTTATTCTACATAAAAAGTCGATAACGCAGTAAAAATGACCAACAAACGCTGCCCGAAGGGTTCGGCTAAAAACGTTTTACTCTTTGTTGAGTTACTCTTCGTTAAGTAAAAGTAGCTTAGATTGCTAGGCAGCAATCCGCTCGCCTCGATTAAAACGTTTTTATCTCGAACAAAATTTAACCTGCAAAGATCAACAGACCCTAGTTACCAGTGACAAAGACTGGTAATTCTTATTGTGTTTGCTTGTCTTGATCGACAAATAACACCGCAATGCCCGACAACATCATAAATATCCCGCCTAGTACTAACGCGTAAATAGGTTGTCCATCAAAAAATACCTTAAGCAATAAGCCAAGAATACTGGCCGCTAACAGCTGTGGGATCACAATGAAGAAGTTAAAAATCCCCATGTAAACGCCCATTTTTTTCGGGGGTAATACACCTGATAACATGGCGTAAGGTACCGATAGAATGGATGCCCAAGCAAAACCAACGCCAATCATCGGTATCCACAACAGGTTAGGGTTTTCAATAAACATAAAGCTGATGAGACCCGCACCGCCAATAAACATGTTGATGGTATGGGTGAGCTTAATGCCGACGGCTTTAGCTAGAAACGGAATAATAATCGCAGCAATTGCAGCAAAGCCGTTATATGACGCGAATAAGATACCGACCCAATCTGCACCATCATTATAGGCTTGTGATACCACATCAGTGGTGCCGTAATGGTACGAAGTAACGGCCGCTGTGGTGTAAATCCACATTGCAAATAGCGCAAACCAAGCAAAAAACTGTACCAGTGCTAGCTGACGCATGGCTTTAGGCATATGAAACAAATCATCGACAACATTAAACGTCATGCCTAAGCCGTCGCGTGTTGCTGACGATTCAGCGTTATTGTTTGACAGTTTGGCTAACTTACGCGAGCAGTAAAGTTGCAGTGGTCCGAAGGTAAAAATACCCAAACTTAAAATATAAAGTTGCTTATCTAGGTCTAGGCTTACAATTGCGAGAGTGAAAATGGCGCCAATCGCCATCCATATAATGGCACCATGTTGATATTGTTTGACTGTACGCGTATTGGCGTTAGTGTCTTGTGCATCAGTAGTGTCTTGTTGATGAAATTCAGCCAATTGCTCTGGAGAGTATTCTTTGGTTGAAATAATGGTCCAACCCACGGCCAACATTAGTACCGCGCCACCAAAGTAAAATGCATAGCGTACAGAGTCGGCAATTTCGCCCGCTGGGGCGGTATTTTCCACATCAAATACATTGGTTAAAATATATGGCAAGGCAGATGCCACCACCGCACCAATACCAATGAAAAAGCTCTGCATTGCATAGCCTTGGGTCCGTTGGTTTTTGGGTAGATTATCGCCGACAAAAGCACGAAACGGTTCCATGGCGATATTGATTGAGGCATCCATAATCCACAACATACCCGCCGCAATCCATAACGTAGGTGAGTGCGGCATGATAAATAGCGACAAGGTGGTTAGTATGGCGCCAATTAAAAAATAGGGGCGACGACGGCCTAATCCATTCCAAGTGTTATCACTTAAATAACCGATGATAGGTTGTACTATGAGACCCGTGAGCGGTGCGGCAATCCATAAAATGGGAATGTCATCAATGGATGCTCCTAGAGTTTGAAAGATACGGCTGACATTGGCGTTTTGCAGTGCGAAACCAAATTGGATCCCCAAAAATCCAAAACACATATTGAAGATTTGCCAAAAATTAAGCTGCGGTTGTTGGGTGACGTTTTTATAATTATTGTCAGACATGTGACATCCTTTTTGGTAAGTCGTTGTGCTTACTTCTTTTTAATTTTATTGCTTATGGCGAATTCGTTGGTAACCATTACGTTGGCTATGTTACATATTAATAGTTAAAAAAATGGCGAATACGCATCTCCCTAAGACGGATATTCGCCAAAACCTACGCTTTATCCATTAGCGACTTTCGTCAAATAATCAGTGGATAAAGTTAATCAAGGTACTCTAAAGCTGATGGTCTCCATGGCCGAAGACACACCAGAAACGACCTAAACCATTCCATCCTGCAATTAGAAACGAAATAGCATGTTTTATAGTATCCTCGAGCTTGTTCTTGGTACAACTGACTACATACGTATTCATGCTTTGTGAGCAACCTAATGCGAACACTTATGTAACATTCTAGCGTTACAAAGCTTTAAAACGAATCGCGGTACCCCCACTGGCTGCGAGGTTAAGTGTCAGCGCGTCTTTTGCAGTAACGATTTTGGTTTCAATCACGTAATCATAAGGGTTTGTTAGCCAATCCGCTTTATCACCGTCACGATAAATTTGGGCTTGGTAGCGTTTCCCCTGCGTGAGGAAGTCTAATTTTAACGTCAATTTTCGTGAATCTTCATCTGTTAATGCGCCTAGGTACCAGTCTTCAGCACCGCGCTGTTTTCTTGCAAAGGCAACATAGTCGCCAACTTCACCTGCAAGGGCGATACTGTCGCTCCAATCTGTTGGTACATCTTCAATAAACTGGAAGGCATCGAGACGTCGCACATAGTTACGCGGTAAGTCTGCAGCCATTTGAATAGGGCTGTACAACACGACATACAAGGCTAATTGCTTTGTGAGTGTGGTTTTTACGCGGTTAACCGCATCTAGACCTTCAGGCGCTAAATTAAAGATCCCAGGGGTGAAGTCCATCGGCCCAGCCAGCATACGGGTATAAGGTAGAATTGCTGTATGTTCTGGAGTATTAGGTGGGCTTCCCCATGCATTAAACTCTTGGCCTCGAGCGCCTTCGCGTGCTATCCAATTTGGATAAGTACGACGTAGACCGGTATCTTTAATCGGCTCGTGAGTATTAATGCTAATGCCACGTTTTGCGGCTTCGGTAACGCTATGTAGATATTCGTTAACCATAAATTGGCCGTCGTGCCATTCATGGCGCACTATACCATTTTCATCAACGCGCTTAATGTCACCACCGTCTGCTACGTAACCGGTTTTAACTTGAGTCACGCCATTTTTTTGATATAAATCATAAGCATCACTCATTTGATTTCGGTAATTAGTCACTGAACCTGAGGTTTCATGATGACCAATTAAACGGACATTTTTATTGTGACCGTATTGTGTAATCTCATCGATATTAAAATCAGGGTAAGCCTTCGTAAAGCTGAATACATCGCCGTTATCGAACCAACTACCATCCCAGCCTTCATTCCAACCTTCTACCAATACCCCATCAAACCCATATTGGGCGGCAAAGTCCATATAACGCTTAGTTTCGCTGGTGGTCGCACCATGCTTAGGGCCGCTTCCCCAGGTGTTTTCATTGAGGTGCATTCCCCACCAAATGCCGACGTATTTACCCGGTTGCACCCAAGACACATCACCTAGTTTATTGGGTTCATTAAGATTAAGGATAAGATCTGAGTTAAGTAAACCTGGGGCATCTTTAGCAATTTGAATCGTACGCCAAGGTGTTGAAAAGCCAGGTTGAGTCTTCACTCGAATACCATCTGACCAGGGGGTTAAATCAGCACGTAAAATACCGTCACGCCCTTGATTAAGCACCATTGCAGCATAATCGGTGAGGGCGGCTTCATGGATGCTTAAATGCACGCCATCAGCCGTTCTAAAAGTCATAGGTGTGTGGGCTCTGTCGATTTTATCAAGTGAGGTTGTACGGTATAAATATTCGTAGCGGTTCCAGCCGCGCCCGGGGATCCACCATGCGGTTGTGTGTTGTGGATCTGGGATGGCAAATTCAGTCAATTCATCGGTAATATCGAGTTTTGGTGTGTTAGCCAACCCGGTTTGTTTTGGCACTAGGTAACGAAAGCCAATACCGTCATTAAATGCTTTAAATTCGATATCAAAGTCAATTTTGCCGTTACTCAGGGTGGCGACCACGCGGTTGTAATGATCGCGGATATTTTCACGTTCACCCCAAGGTTGCTGCCATGTTTGGTCTACGCTGCTGTTAGTCACATGTTTAATGTTAAAATCAGTACCTAATTCACCTACCTGTTGAAATACCAACCCTAATTTACTTGGGTTGATAACAATATTGTCATTAAATTTTACTTGGTATTCAGGACGGCCATTATCATCGGTCAAGCTGATGTTGATGTGCTTGTCAGGCGAGGCGACATTAATGGTTTTAGCTTGAGCGAGACTGGGAATGGTTGATAACGCGACAGCACAAGCTACTGCGATAACATTAAGTGCAAAGTGTGACTGTGTGGATAGCGGATTTGCTCCGTTAAATAAAACGCGCGCCATAGTATGTCCTTGTTGATTATTATTTTATCTTTAGAACAAGTAATATATGACGCTTTTCGTTTATACAGCAAAGATTTGCATACGTATTCAGTGTGCCAAGCAAGTGCTTGAAGTGAAATTACGCAACAATTTTATTACCCCACGAACAATGATTGGCTCAGGGTTGATTACTTGACTCAGACATTGTTCACCAACACTTTATCCTTTACGCAATCGTATTAATTTACAATCTCATGTCCAATTCATTGTGTATTAACACCACGCATTGTGATGCAAACAACATTTTGGGCCCCAAGTTTATGTGCTGGGTACCCAGGCGTTTAAGACTGTTAAAGCTCTTTTTAGGCATAGGAATATGATCGGTCAGTAAAAAACACGGGTTAGCAGCAAACTCGATATCACGTACTGGGGTGCCTTTTTTCTCTAACATATACAGCTGATAATCTTCCGCTAACTCTTGCACCAGTTTTTCAAAGCTAACAGTGCGCACTGTGATACCTGCTTCAACTTCACGTAACTGTTCTTTCGCCATGCCTTTAGATGTCGTTAAAGCTTTAGCAATTTTATGGGTTAAGTTTTGCTCATGAAAACCACCAATATGACCTAACTCACTTGAATGAAAGCAAATGGTGCGCGAAAAGTCGAGGGTGCTTTCTAACACTAAATACACCACTACATCGTCGCGATGTGATTGGGCGACAAAAATGGTATTCATCAAAGTGTGAGCTAAAATTTCAGTGTGGGCCGATTGACCAATACCTGCCAAAAATTGTTGGCTATCAACGGGAGCTGCTCTGGCTCGAACTACAAAAGCGCGCATGGGGAAATCCTATTAGAGGTAAATTAAACATGAAGCGGATAACGTAGTCGAATAATCAATCAGTTACTGCGCATAGCATTATTATTGCAGTTTTGAGCTTGGCTGTAACGCGATTAATCTAATGGTTGAGTTTTAGATTGCACAGACTAGTGCTATTGAGCAATACAGTTGTTAAAACAAGCGCTAAGCGTTATGTTATTGATAATGAAGACGTGTGATTTATTCAATTATTGGTGCTGGTCACCAAACCCGTAAATTACATTCATGAGGTCACTAATTCAAGGTCATTTATGATGAAAATCAGGAAAGCGCTAGAGTCTGACGTTCAATCTATTTACAGCATGAGAAACCGAGCTATTATTGAAAAATGCACCGGCTTTTATAGTTCATCGCAGTTGGCACTATGGACACAAGGCGACATTTCAGCAGCATTGATTAATGATATTGTAGCGAACTTCTTTGTATCGGTATTCAAGGATCGTGTTATCGGATGCGGTAAAGTTAATCTCGAAACTGGCATGATAGACGCTATTTTTGTCGATCCTGACCATTCTGGCCAAGGGGTCGCAAAGTTCATGTTGGTTTTTCTGGAAGAGTTAGCCTTGGATAATGATCTGAAATTATTACAACTTGAATCTACACTGAACGCAGCGTCATTTTACCGTGCCTGTGGTTTTGTTGGTGATGAAGTATCGACTTATCATTCGCCAAGGGGAATTAGTTTGGATTGCATTCCGATGCGAAAATTGCTTAAAAACTAAAGCATCAATTATCATTCTGCAATTGCGGTAACAGTCATAACCCCTTAATCACCGCCAAATAAATAGCAAAGTCCATAATTATAGACAGTTATCTACAAGATGTAATCCAGAAGTTCACAGATCTGCTATCTGTGACTTCTCATTTCATCAGCTAAAGTTCGGCGAATCGCAGTTACTTGATTTCTGCAAGTAGCGCTGGGTTAGTGACTAAGTTTCTCACACCAAGAGCGTTTTCTCCTTGAAAATGTTACCCACACACCACTTGCCCACAGTGCTAACATTCACTTTAACCCCTTTAGGGCGGACACTCCAAGACACTTGGAATGGTGATCCTTTTTCATTATAACCAAGGCCTGTTGTTGAACCATTATACTGAATCAAATCTTGTGTGTGAGATCGATATTTATAATTAAAAAATACGTTATAAAGTACAAATAAATTACATCTTTAATTGGAGATACTATGTCTGGATCAGTTCACGGTCATCAAGTTATGCAAATGATGCTAACCCACGGCTCAGCGTTAACAAAACAAGAACTTAAAATGATGATGCAAACTACATTTGGTGCAGATACTCGTTATCATACTTGCTCTGCAACAGAGATGGACGCTGAGATGCTGATTGAGTTTTTAGAGGGCAAAGGTAAGTTTATTCCCAGTGACGGCGGTATTACCACTGCAGCAGATAAAATTTGTAATCACTAAATTAATCAAGATGACAATATGTGGCTTAGCACTAGTTGGTTCTAGATAAGCCTAATGTAAATATAATTTACCATACACTCTTCAATTTAACTCACTAACTCTTCAGTGTTGATTTCTGGCTCGGATAAATCCATTTCACCAATTAAGCACACAATCCCCTTTGAACCTTTGAATTTCAATATGTGATCAACATCAAACTTTAACAATAGGAAGGCTCGTATTGTGTAGATAAAGGTATAGGTGTGGTTATACATATAAATATAGATTTTCTAATTACGCAATCTAATCACGCAATCTAATATCACACAAATAATCGCTGTTAAATAGCACACTTACGCAGATACTCAGGATTGGCTGAAGCCCATTCTGCTGATTTAAACACTCATGCCATTGGCAGTATCTAAGACTAAGGCCAACTCATGAACACATTCTTTTCGTCCTCAAAGTTGAATATTGCCACAAGCAGCCTTGACTGGGTTATGGGCCAAACCATAAGACATTCATTAAATCTGCAAGATGCTGTAGCACTTGATGAATTACAACAGCTGATTGTGCCAGACAAGCCGATTGAAACGCTTTATATCCACATTCCTTTTTGTCATACCTTGTGCCGTTATTGCTCGTTTCATAAAATTAAATTTAATGAACCAGTAGCCCGAGAATACTTTAAGGCGCTGAGACAAGAAATCCGCCAAGTGCTTGCCAAAGGATTTCGTTTTAATCGGGTGTATATCGGCGGTGGCACCACAACTATTTTAGAAGATGAGCTGATCAAAACAATAGAGTTGATTAAGTCATTAACATCAGTACGTGAAGTCACTTGTGAAAGCGATCCTATTTACTTTAAAAATGGTCAGCCGCATTTGCTTAACGGTTTGGTCGACCGAATGTCGATTGGAATACAAAGCTTTGACGATAAGATTTTAAAAGCGGTTGGTCGTTTTGAAAAATTTGGCAGCGGTTTACAACAAGCTGAGTATGTTAGCCGCGCTATCGAGATTATCCCTACGGTTAATCTCGATATGATGTATGGCTTTACCATGCAAACACCGCAGACGGTGGCGAACGACTTGGCTCAAACCATTCGTTTACGTCCAGATCAAATTACCACTTATCCGTTAACCATTGGCATTGGTAAAAATCGCAAAAAAGCCGGTTGCCTTGCTGGCGAACCTGAAGCGTTATGGCCACAGTTTTTAGCGGTAAAACAAGCGTTAGCTGAACACTATATTATGGAGTTTCCGTGGACCTTTAGCCGTAATTTTGGTCAGCCAGTTGAACATAAATATGTATTAGATGGTGAAGACTGCTTCGGTGTCGGTTCAGGCGCATTTGGCCGCTTTGGGGAGCAATTTAGAATTTCCAGTTTTAATATCCCAGATTACATTAACCGTATCAAAGCAGGACATAGCGGCACTTGTTATACCAAACCATTAAAAACCAAGGCACTGTCACAGCATTATTTAATGATGATGATGGGCTGCGGCTTACTGGACAATCGACAATGTAAAGCCTATACCGGCAAGTCTTTGTGGCACGCATTCCCGTTAGAAATGAGTTTTTTAATTTCAGCTGGAGCACTGAATAAGCAGGGCGATAATTATATCACTACGGTTGAGGGCCAGTTTATAGCGCTAAAAATGTTTTCAGGCTTTTTGTCTGGAATGGATTTTTTACGCGAACAGGCCTGTGGATTGCCCTTAAGCACAATTGAAACGATGCCGAATATTTAGTCTGTGCGTTATCGATAAACGTTTAAAAAAGCCACAGGTAAGCATATCTGTGGCTTTTTAATGAGATACTTTTTTACATAAACTAAACAATTATAAGTATCAGTTTATGCCTTATTGGCGACGTTAAGAATAACAGACTGCAAAGGGGCTAATTCAATATCAACACTGGCGCTGCCATCTTTGTGTAAAATGAGTTGTTGATTCTGTGGGGTACTTTTCAGCAAATCTGTCAGCTTTTTATTACTGCTAATTTGCCACGTTTGTATCAGTGTGTTTGGCAACTGAAGGGTAAATTGTTTGCTGTGGCTTTGACTGAAATTACTGACAATGATCAATTGCTGTACTTCGTTAAAACGGCTAAAAGCAAATACGCTGTCGTCATAGCCTTTAAGCTTATTTTGGCGTTGTAGGCTATCGAGTTCCCTGTACTCACCGCTTAGCGCAGTAGCAGTGTGGCTTAAGTTTAATAACGTTTGATAATAAGCGCGTAATGTCTTTTCATCGCTTGTGGACTGTCCGCCATCAAACTTGCCGTTGTTCATCCAGCGTTGATGAGCCGGTACGCCCATATAATCAAAAATACTGGTGCGAGTCGGTTGGCCAAAGCCTGCATTTTCAGCGCCTTGTTCGCCAACATCCTGGCCAAAATACAGCAAGGTGGGTGAGCGACTTAAGGTTGTAGACACCACCATCGCTGGTAGGGCATTAAATGGATTGCCAGCAAACTCGTTGGTGTTGATGCGTTGTTCGTCGTGGTTTTCTAAAAAATGCAGCATGTGCTGATCGATGTCACTGACTTTGGCTTGAACTGTCGCAATGGCTGCAGTGCTAGCTTTACCTTGAATAATGGCTTTTAAGGTGTCATATAAATCGACTTTGTCGTACAAGTAATCCATTTTACCTAAATGAATATAATCGCGGTATAAATCGGGGTTATACACCTCAGCCAGAATAAACGCATTTGGATTGGTGTGCTTAATGTGGCTATTGAGGTAGCTCCAAAACTCTACTGGTACCATTTCAGCCATGTCGTAGCGAAAACCATCTACGCCTTTGGCTAGCCAATATTGCGCAATGTGCTCAAATTTACGCCATGAATCGGGAATGTTATCGGCCGCTTGTGTTTGCCAAAAGGCTAAATGCTCGGCGGTGCTTTTGTTTGCATATTCTTTTGGCAGAGCAGAGAAGTCATGGCTACCATCGGGTTTGACTCCATAATTTATTTTAACGGTTTCGTACCAATCGTTGGCATCGGGCTTGGCTAAACGTGAACCGTTGCCGGTCCATTTAGCCGGTGACTCGGCAAACTTTGCGTCTATGAGGGGATGTGTTTCGCCGCCTAATGGCAAATAACCATCCGATGCTTGTGGGACTTGAAAGTCTTGACCGACTACATAATAGAAATTGTTGTGTCTACTATAGGTGTTAGTTTTATCGTCGTTAGCACCAAAGTCTGGCTCGCCTTTTGGCGCTGAAATAGAATGATAATTGCGCGCGACATGGTTAGGCACTATGTCGATAATCACTTGCATACCATTGGCATGGGTGCGGTCGATTAATGCTTCGAATTCTGCCAAGCGATTAGCCGGATTATCCGCTAAATCTGGATTAACGTTGTAATAATCTTTTACCGCATAAGGTGAACCCGCACGGCCTTTGACGACATCAGGATCATCATTACCAATGCCATAAGCCGTATAGTCATTGACCAACGCATGATGTGGTACGCCGGTATACCAAAGGTGAGTGGTGCCTAATGATTTTATATCTTGTAATGCCACATCAGTAAAATCACTGAATTTGCCTACGTCATTTTCGGCAATAGTTCCCCAAGCTTTGTTGGTAGTATTGGTGTTGCCATACAGACGAGTGAATACTTGATATACCACAGGTTTGCCTGCTGCAGCAGTTTGACTTGTTTGAGTAACTGATACGTTTTCGTTATCGTTTTTTACCGCAGTATCAGTTTGTTCAACGGTATTGGGTTGGCAAGCGCTTAATCCTAACCCCAGCATACAGGCTATTACCAATGCCTTAGAGGTTGGGGAAGGTCGGTGAAGTTGGCTTACTAACGGTTTAGTTATGGGGCCCATGAGTCTCTCTTTTATTGTTTTTATGGGAGTGGTTCTATTGAAGGCAAATAGAACCACTCCTTAATTTCAAATAACTGAACGTATCTGTATCTAAACTTTAGAGCGTAAATTCCAACGTCTAAATATTCGACTCTACATATTCGAGTCTACATATCTGTGATAAAAATCAATGGCTCAGTTTAAGAATCGTGACACCTTTATTGGCCAAGGTAAGCGGCTTAGATAATGAATACGTTTGTTTGCTGATAATATCAACGCCAGTAGTGTTGTCATTAATAGCAGATTTAAAACGTTGTAAATCAAGCTCAATGGCTTGGCTGTTTTTATTATAAATGACCAGTAAGGTTTCATTGCCCTGATGACGGCTTTGGACATAAATACTGTCTTTTGGCACAAAGTGCTGCAACTTACCTTGTTGAATCGCCAATGAGTTTTTACGGTAATTTAATAATGTACGTACAAAGGTAAGTGCTTCGGTTTGTTGTGCATTCAACCCTTTACCCGTAAACACATTGACACTGTCTTGTGGCCAGCCACCAGGAAAATCTGCGCGCACAGCGCCGTCGTTACGGTCTTCTGTAGGACTTTGCATGACTATTTCTGAGCCGTAAAATATTTGTGGGATACGGTTGCTGGTCAGTACATAAGCCATGGCCATTTTGTACAGTTCAATGTCGTTTTTCATTAAACTGTAAATACGGTTAGTGTCGTGATTACCTTCAAATAACACTAACTGGCTTGGATTGGCATACACCACGTCGTTAGCCAACATTTGGTAAAGATCGATAAAACCAGCTCCCCAATCTTCCTCTTTGGTTAAGCTTGCTATAAGAGTGTCATACAACGGAAAATCCATCATGCTGGGTGCAAAAGATTGATAACCATCTGCATTTACCTTACCAGCTTGCCAGTAGCTTACCGTCACTGGGTTACTACTCCATTCTTCACCAACAATATTAAAATGCGGGTATTCATCCATAATGGCTTTTGACCATGCTGTTAGAAAATCTTTGTCAGCATAAGAGTAAGTATCTTCACGAATACCGCTCAGCCCCGCATATTCAACCCACCAAATGCTATTTTGGATTAAGTATGTTGCCATGTGTGGATCGCGCTGATTGAGATCTGGCATAGTGACGTCAAACCATCCATCACTAAAATCGACCGTGTCTGCATTCACTGAATAAGGATCTTGTACTGTAGTGCGTCTATGGCTTGAGTAATTGACATCAGTTGAATCGTTCGCCCAACGGGATTGGCCGTTAATCCAAGTGTTACTCGGCATACTGTTCATCCATTTATGACCAGAGCCCATGTGATTAACAACCACATCTTGGATAATGCCAATGCCAAATGATTGCGCTTCATCTACCAAGGCTTGGTATTCTTGATTGCTACCAAACCGAGGGTCTATTTTATAAAAATCTGTGGTGGAATAACCGTGGTAAGAATACTTTTGTTGGTTATTTTCAAGCAGTGGATTAATCCACAATTGAGTGACACCTAAATCATGCAAGTAGGGCAGTGCTTTGCGGATCCCCATAATATCACCACCATGGCGGCCGCCATCAAAGCTTCTATCGGCTTTTTCAAGCATGTCTGGGTGGTTATCATTGTCGGGATTACCGTTAACAAAACGATCTGGAGTGATTAAGTAAATCACATCTTTATTACTAAACCCTTGGCGATCGCGTGAACCTTTTTGACGGGTTTGCAGCTCATAATCAAATTGATCAATTAATTGGTCGTCTTTATATAGACCCACAGTAAGTTGTTGTGGTTTAGCTTGGCTTAAGTCCAAATTAACGAATAAATGGTCGTTACTGTCGGTTTTATCTACGCTGCTGAGCGTGACACCTTCAGCCTTGATTAATTTCACTTGGGTGTCGCGAATGTTATCGCCAGCAATCAACAGTTGTAACGTAGGTTGTTGCATACCCGCCCACCATGACATGGGCTCGACGTTAAGTGCGGCATTCACCGACATGGCGCTGACACTGAGCGCACAGCCTAATACTAAACGTGATGCGAGCTTGCTGATGCGATGTTGGCCTAGGGGCGTTGGGTGTGAGTAATGTGATGACATGATTACTAGTCCTGTTTTATGTAATTTATTTTTATTCTGTTAACTCATTATTACTTTTTATCAAATACTTAAATTTTTTCGATATAGGTTTCATGGGTCGGCATTTGCTTCACCGTGCTGGCAATGACCTTACGGATATTAGTTAAGTAGTCGGTTAAATCGACTTGGCTGACCGCTTGGGTAAGTGGATGATAATCTGTAGGAATAATGCCTTGCCCTAACATGACCTGGATCCAGGCCGTTTCGGTAAAGAGTTCATCTTGATGCCGAAAAACCGTTGCCGTGGTGGTAAATAAATCTATTTTACGTTGTAAGCTTGCGGGAATGTCCATGTCGCGACATTGCTGCCATAAACCGTGTTCACCGTCGGCAGATTGTTTAGCATTAAGATGATAGTGCAAAATAATAAAGTCGCGGATTTGCTCAAACTCTGTTTGTGATTGGCGATTAAACTCATCAATGTGCTGTGCTTGAATGCCGTTTCGGGGAAATAATTTGGTTAAACGAATGATAGCCGATTGGACTAAATGTAAGCTGGTGGACTCTAAGGGTTCTAAAAATCCGCTCGATAACCCAATAGCAACACAGTTTTTATGCCATTGCTTGACGCGCCTGCCTGTGGTGAAGTTGATTTTACGTGGCTCGGCTAGCGGTTTTCCGTCTAGGTTGGCTAATAAATGCTGCTTAGCTTGCTCGTCGCTCATATGTTTACTGCTATACACAATGCCATTGCCAGTGCGATGTTGCAGTGGAATACGCCACTGCCAACCAGCATCATGGGCGGTTGCTTTAGTGTAAGGTGTGACAGGAGAGGTGCTTTCAGATGGCACGGCATATGCGCTGTCACAGGGGAGCCAATGCTGCCAGTTTTCGTATTCTACCCCTAATGCTTTTTCAATTAATAAAGCAGAAAAACCTGAACAATCAATAAATAAGTCACCATTAATGCAGTCACCATTTTGTAAGGTGATACTGTCTATCGAGCCATCATTGGTGAGTTGAGTGCTGGTTATAGTGCCTTCTATTCGAGTTACGCCACGTTGTGTGCTGTATTGGCGAAGTAAGTTGGCGTATAAGCTGGCATCAAAATGATAGGCATGGGTGATACCACTCATCTGCGCTTGAGCAATACTTTGAATAGGTTGGAATTTATTATGTTTAGCGGCCTGATAATTAAGCGAGTATTGCCAAAAGTCATTAGCGTTAAATGAATTTTGATTTTGTTGGCTACAATTAGCTTGAGCGCTGAGCCAATAATGATGAAACGAGGTAAAGCCTAAGTCACGACCAATGTTACCAAAAGCGTGCATATAAGCATCGCCTTGTTGGTGCCAGTTTTCAAACTCGATGCCCAATTTAAAGGTGGCTTGAGTTGCTTTAATAAAGTCTTTCTCGCTAATGCCTAATACGCTGTTAAATATCTGCAGGGGCGGAATGGTGGCTTCACCCACACCTATAGTGCCGATGGTATCAGACTCAATAAGGGTGATGTTAAGTTGTGTTTTAAACAACTTGGCTAACATCGCTGCGGTCATCCAGCCCGACGTTCCGCCGCCTACAATGACAATGTTTTTTATTATTGTTTGATCCATTGTTATCGCCTTTTTAACTATTTTTGATTTATTTTTACTGAATCCGATAAAATAAAAAAGCCCCTGTAATAGGTTACAGAGGCTTTTTTGTCGGTTTAGTACATTCTATAAGCCCATTAGAACTTGTAGTTTGCGCCTAACATAAAGTTACGACCGTAGTTTTGATAATCACGCACGTGACGTGCATCTTCACCTGTGTACGATGTAAATGGCTCGTTGGTTAAGTTGTTTACTTGGAACTGAACCGATAAGCCGTAAAGAGCATCGATACCGCTTTCGGTAAAGTCATAACCAATTTGCGCATCAACAACGGTTTCAGCTTTTACGTTTACGTTTACACGAGTCAAGCTGATTGCGGTGACTTCACCTAAGAAGTCACTACGGTAACGTGAGCTAATACGTGCTTCGAAGCCAGCATTTTCATAGTAAACCGTGGCATTGAAGGTTTTTTCTGAAAGGCCAGGTAACGTGGTTGGATCGCTATCTGGTGTTTCTTTCACTTCACTGTCGTTGTACGAACCACTCAAGATAGTACCAAAACCTTCTAGTTGGTCTGCAAAAAGGCCAAAGTCGAGAGACAAAGACGCTTCTATACCTTGTACATAACCACCTTCACCATTTTGTGGTTGTGAGGCTAAACCAATTGGATTGCCTTCACGATTTGGGAACAACTCTCCAAAGTTAAAAGGAGCTTGTTGGTCATATACATAGTTTTCTAAGTCTTTATAGAACACAGCTAATGAGAAATAACCTTGGTCGCTAAAGTAGTTTTCGTAGCTAATGTCGTACTGACGCGCTAACCATGGGCGTAGTTCTGGATTACCTGCACCACCGGACCAGTTTACGCCGTCAGTTGGGTTTTCGTTGTAGCTAAAGTTTACGTTAGCATTCATTTTGTCCATGCGTGCGCGGGTTAACGTACGTGCAGCGGCAAAACGCAGCATTTGACCATCGGCAACTTCAAAGCCTAAGTTCATGCTTGGTAACCATTCAAGGTAGGTATCGCCCGCTGTGCGTGCTGTCAATACAACTGCATCATCTTCAACTGTCGCGACAGTGCCATTTGAGCTTTGATCAGTATGAACGGCCTGTATACCAATGTTACCGGTTAGTGGGAATCCGAATAGCTCAGACTCTAAGTTGGTTTTAACATAAAAAGTTGAGACTTCTTCTGAAACGTCCCAAGAGTTAGTCGCACGGGATAAATCGACATCTGCTACGTCTGTTTCGGTATAGCCGCCCGCATTGTAAAAGGCTAACGAATCATAACTGAGCACATCACCCATGCCGAAAAAGTCGAGTGAGGTTGGCGATAATAAATATTGCTCTGGTACAGATTCTAGGTAGTTATCAGAACCGTCATAGCCCGCTAACGTTAGGTAATAACCTTTATCAAGTTTGCTTTTATCACGATTAGTGCGGTTAACACCAAACTCAACGCTGCGCACTGCACCGTCATCAAACACATATTCTGCGCTTAAACGGAACGAGTTTAACTCATCTTCAATTTCAGGCTTGTTAATAAAACCGTCTTGAGTATTGGCACCAAGTGGGCTACCCCAACCGAGTGGGTCACCTAATTTGATGACATTAGGGTCTGCATAGTTAAGGTCATGAGTAAAGTTGTAACCACCATTACCGTTGTAAGCAAAGCCTAAGTCATCAACTGCACCAACACCGGTGCCACGGCCTGTACCAGTATAACTTTCCATACCAATGTCGGTACGATCAACTTTTGATAAAGCAATATCAGCTTCAACGCGCCAGTTATCATTAATGGTGAACTTGTTATTCCAGCCAATTGAAAGTGATTCAGCATCACGTTTGTTGACATCATTACGGATAACGACTTCGGCACCATTAATGGTTCCTTGTGTCACTAAACCATCTTCGGTAGTTGTCGCAGTCACTCCACCGTTAGTACCCCAAGCTGCAGGGATTTCAATACCGCGTAAACGCTGGTCATCAGTGAACTTTGTATAGTAAATGTCAACAACTGAAGTGAATTTTTCGTTAGGTGCGTATTCAAATACAGCTAATACACCATCACGTTCTAATTCACTTGAGCGCACAAATGGTTTTGCGCCACCTAAAACACTGTCACCGGCATCATTTTCTGGGTAACCCCATGCCTGCCAGCGTTCTTCTTGGTTTGGTGACATCATGCGGGCATAACCTAACGCAATACCGATAGTGTCGTCTGCAAACTGGTCGATGTATGAAATGCTGCCACGATAACCTGTGTCACTTGAACCACTGTTAAGTGATCCTAAATCATTCATTTCGCCACGAAGCGACATCGCAATAGTTTGCTCGCCATGGGTTAATGGGCTGATAGTTTGCATATCTACCGTGCCGCCAATGGCCTGCGCCATGACAGACGCATCAGGTGTTTTGTACACCACAACACGATTTAATAATTCAGAAGGATATTGGTCAAACTCAACACCACGGTTATCGTTAACCGAGGCTTGTTCGCGACCGTTTAATGTCGCGGTAGTAAAATCTGGGCCTAAACCACGGATAGAGATAACGTTTGCACGTCCATCTAAACGCTGTGCTGATACACCGGGTAAGCGTGCGAGTGATTCTGCAATACTGACATCAGGCAATTTACCAATGTCTTCGGCAGAAATGGCTTCAACAATGGATGATGAAGACATTTTTAGTGATTGTGATTCTTGTAAGCTGCGACGAATACCAGTGACTTGAATCACTTCAATATTTTCTTCGGCAGTGTCAGTAGTATTAACGTCATCAGCAGCGTAAGCACTCATGCTTGCACCTGCAGCAACTAACGCTAGCGTAAGTAGGCTCGGTTTAAATAGCAACATTCATCTTTCCCCTTTAGTGGATACTTAACAACTTGAAGTCCAGGTCGAGTGTTAGTGTCCTTTTGAATTTTGGTTACAGTCTTTATTGTGTTTTTCCCTCAGCATGCTTAATTAACTTTTATAAGTGACTGCATAAGTGCTGAAGTTATGACCAAATTGTTGCGCAACAGTGACGATACTACTCCCAGTACAGTTTTGCCGACAATATTATGCATACGTATTCAACGTTATTAGTGGCGAATTAGCGGCTCAATTTTACAATTACGAAACAACTTAAGGATACTATTTATGCAAGTTAACTTATTGTATTAATGGTTTTTTTATTGCTTTCAGTAAGTGCGTTAGGTCAATTAATTCTTTGCATACGTATGCAGGTGTATTGAACCTGATTTCCTTATTCACGTATCCTCGGGGTAATGAAAAACAACAGCGAGCTGTTACCCAGCCGCAACATCAAGGTAACTCACAGGTAATTTTGGGGTTAGCTTAATTCTAAGGGGAAGCAATGGATCAGGTAACCTGGTGGCGCGGTGGAGTGGTATATCAAATCTATCCACGCAGTTTAATGGATTCTAATGGTGACGGTGTTGGCGACTTACAGGGCATCATTGCTAAACTTGATTATATTGCCAGTTTAAACGTTGATGCTATTTGGATTTCGCCTTTTTTCAAATCACCGATGAAAGACTTTGGTTACGACATTAGTGATTATCTTGAAATAGACCCACTGTTTGGCACCATGGCCGACTTTGACCAACTTATTGAGAAAGCCCATCAATTAAATATAAAAGTGGTGATTGACCAAGTACTCAGTCACACCTCAGATCAGCATGATTGGTTCGAGCAAAGTCGTCAAAGCCGTGATAACGATAAAGCAGACTGGTACGTGTGGGCCGATCCTAAAGATGATGGCAGTGCGCCAAACAATTGGCTCGCTATTTTTGGCGGTTGTGCATGGGAATGGGAACCACGCCGTCAGCAATACTATTTGCATAATTTTCTTAAAAGTCAGCCAGATTTGAATTTCCATTGTCCGCAGGTTCGTCAAGCTGTGCTGGATAATGTTGAATTTTGGCTTAAAAAAGGCGTTGATGGTTTCCGTCTCGATGCGATTACATTCTGTTATCACGATGAACAATTACGCGATAACCCCGCTAAACCAAAAGATAAGCGTCAAGGCCGTGGCTTCAGTGAAGATAACCCGTATGCTTACCAATACCATTACTACAATAATACTCGTCCACAAACCGTTGGCTTTATTGAAGAGTTACGTGCATTAATTAATCGTTACCCTGGCGCGGTTACCTTAGGTGAAGTGTCATCTGAAGATTCACTTGCCACGATGGCTGAATACACTCAAGGCGATGACCGTTTACACATGGCCTACAGTTTTGAGTTGTTAACCGATGATTTTAGCGCGGCTTATATTCGCCAAACTGTTGAAGAACTGGAAGCCAGTATTGGTGATGGTTGGCCATGTTGGGCTATCGGCAATCATGATGTGAAGCGGGTTGCATCACGTTGGGGTAAAGATAGTGTTAACCCAACGATGGTGAAAATGCTCAATGCGATGTTGTTTTCATTACGCGGCAGTGTGTGTAGTTATCAGGGTGAAGAATTAGGCTTAACGGAAGCACCGATTGAGTTTAATCAATTACAAGACCCCTTCGGCATAGCATTTTGGCCGATGTTTAAAGGCCGTGACGGATGTCGCACGCCAATGCCTTGGGTAAAAGAAGCACCTAATGCAGGTTTTAGTGACGCAACACCTTGGCTACCAATAGATCCGTTACACAATAACAGTGCTGTAGATGTACAAGAAGCCGATCAAGATTCAATACTGAACAGTTATCGTCATTTTTTACAGTGGCGTAAACAGCAACATATCCTGATTGAAGGTGATATTCAGTTTATTGATAGCCATCCTGATGTATTAGCGTTCATCCGCAGTCAAGATCAACAACGGATGCTAGTTCTGTTTAACTTGTCAGCAATGCAACAAACCTTTGACCTAAAAGAGTTACGTTTATCTTCTATTATAGATGGCCATGGTTTACTCAGTGGCATGCAAGATAAACAGCATCCTGCGACTCTCGTATTACCAAGTTATGCCAGTTTTTATGGCTTGCTTGCTAAGTAGAGTGACTAAGCTGAAATACGACAGTATTTCAGCTTTTTTGATCTATTAGTTTTCAGTAGAGAGACAATATAAAAATTAATGTATCAAACTTCAAATGCTATACGGCCGCCATTATAAATTTATAAAACAGCGACATAATAATAATTAACAACAAGAGACCACACTATGGCTTCATCAATGCAAAGTACTCAACAAACAACAGTGACCGGAGGCAGCGGTAGTTATCGCTTTGCACTTGTGTCATTAACTTCATTGTTTTTCATGTGGGGATTTATTACCTGTTTAAATGATATTCTCATTCCACATTTAAAAGCGGTGTTCTCGCTTAATTACACCGAAGCGATGTTGATCCAATTTTGTTTCTTTGGGGCGTACTTTTTAGTCTCATTACCAGCAGGTAAGTTAGTCAAAAAATTAGGTTATCAAAAAGGCATCGTAACAGGGCTTGTTATTGCTTGTATCGGGTGTTTGTTATTTTACCCTGCTGCAGCGTTTGCAACGTATGGATTATTCCTTGGTGCACTGTTTGTATTGGCGTCTGGGATCACCATTTTACAAGTGGCGGCAAACCCTTATGTCAATGCGTTAGGCAGCGTTGAAACCGCATCAAGTCGTTTAAACCTAACTCAAGCATTTAATGCATTAGGCACGACGGTTGCTCCTTTCTTTGGTGCTGTATTGATATTATCTGTTGCATCTGGCGCGGTAGAAGGCTTAAGCCAAGCGCAATCAGAAGCAGAAGTGGTTAAACTTCCATACCTTATTTTGGCTGCAATGTTAGGCTTACTCGCGTTAATTTTTTCTAAACTCAATTTACCTACCATTGCTGAACACAGCGATGATTCAGCGACTGGCGTGATAACGCATAATGGCAAAACAAGTGCCTTACAAAGCATCCATTTGGTGTTAGGTGCTGTAGGTATTTTTGTCTATGTTGGTGCTGAAGTGTCTATTGGTAGTTTTTTAGTTAACTTTTTAGGCGAAGAGCAAGTTGCCGGTTTACAAGAAGCAGAAGCCGCTAAATATATCACCTACTATTGGGGCGGGGCGATGATAGGCCGTTTTGTCGGTTCGGTTATTATGCAAAAAATTCCAGCAGGTACTTTGTTAGCCTTTAATGCCTTTGTTGCCGCTGCACTGGTGTTAGTGGCAATGAACAGTACTGGCGCATTGGCCATGTGGTCTATCTTGGCAGTTGGATTGTTTAATTCGATTATGTTCCCAACTATCTTTAGCTTAGCACTCCGAGATTTAGGCCCACACACCTCACAAGGCAGTGGCATATTATGTTTAGCCATTGTTGGCGGCGCAATTGTACCGTTATTACAGGGTGTGATGGCCGATAGTATGGGCTTACAAGTGGCGTTTATTTTACCGGTTGTGTGTTACGCGTTTATTTTATTCTATGGTGCTAAAGGCTCAAGAATGTAATCTCGTTTTGATTACCGGTCATTAGTATTAACCATCAGCGGCTTTCGGGCCGCTTTTTTAATGCGTTGCATTAGTGAACATAACATCATGCAGTTATGAATGGGGACGGGTTAGCTTCAGGGTATTAAGGTCGGTTGCTGCTACAAAATGTTATTCACAGAAAACCTATAAAGGTAGAATAATTGGCTATTCTATGCTGTCAAAGTGAGGAGTAAAGCCTGATATGGCCTTGCTATCAACAGCTTTAATCCCTATGATCAGCACGTTTTTAAATTGATCGTTATATTAGATAGAGAGCCCCCATGTTGACTTATCCGTTGTCAGGCAGTTCATCAGAGTTAGTCTTAAATGTACTAACCATGGTGTTAACCCGAGGAAAACCATTAGATAGAGCTTATTCAGAGCATTTTTCTGGTTTAACGCTTAACCCATCAGAGCAAGCGCGGATCACGCAAGTCACCGGCGATATTTTACGTCGTTTAAACTTATATTGTTTTCTGGTTGATATTAAACCAGAAGAATTTGATCGTTTAGGGTCAAAACTACTCAACGGTTGGCATGTATTTCACGGCTTAGATTTACCTAAAATGCAGTATTCATTGCAACTAGAGCAAGCAGCATTTGAGGCGAATCTAGAACAAGCCAAAACTGATCCTGTATTATGGGATGGTTGTCCTGAGTGGCTAAATGAGCTTGGTCAGGCACAATTGGGTGATAAGTGGCCTGCTGAACGTGCGGCACTGGCTGAACAACCAAAACGCTATTTACGCGTTAATGAACTGAAATGTAATCGCGACGCCCTTATTGAAAGGCTTAAAAAAGAAGGCGTAACGGCAATAGAAGTAAGCGATGTAGCTTCTGCTATTGAGGTCACATCAGACTCAGCATTATTTCGCACCGATGCATTTAAAGACGGTTGGTTTGAACAGCAAGACGCGGGTTCACAGTTAGTTGCCAATGCTGTGGATGCAAAACCAGGTATGCGTGTTGTTGATGCTTGTGCTGGCGCAGGCGGTAAAACCTTGCACATCGCGGCACAAATGCAAGGTAAGGGCCGTTTGCTCGCGATGGATGTTGAACAATGGAAACTGGATAATCTTAAAACTCGCGCTAAACGTGCAGGTGCTCATAATGTTGAAACACGGATTATTGCCAGTTCGAAAACCATTAAGCGTTTAAAATTAACCGCTGACCGCGTGCTACTAGATGTACCTTGTTCTGGACTTGGCGTGTTAAAACGTAATCCAGATTCAAAATGGCGTGATACTCCAGAGCGTTTGCCTGTGCTGGTTGAATTGCAGAAACATATTTTGCAAAGCTACAGCCGTATGGTTAAAGTCGGCGGAATATTAATCTATGCGACTTGTTCAATCATGCCAGAAGAAAATCGCGATCAAATTGATGCATTTCTTGCAGACAATCCACAGTTTACGCTTATTGAAGATGAAAACATCTTAGTTTCAGAACGCGGCTTCGATGGTTTCTATCTTGCAAAGATGGAACGCATTAGCGAATAATTATTCAAATAATACCAATTTTTATATTCATTAAATTGATGGTGAGTAACATAAAAACAGTGCATTTATTTGCACTGTTTTTATTTATGGATAAATTTTGCTCGTTAAACTGAGTGTTTTGAATTAATTTACGTTAAGACATTGATTAAGTTCTCACAAATGCATAATCTTATTCATATTAGAAATATCTATTTTTAAGCATTCGCCGTAATAATGGAGCGTTATGGATATAGGACCGCATATCAATAAATTCATAGAAGATACAGACCAACATGATTTTCGTGAATCGAGTATCGAGCGATACAGTACAATACTCGATATGGTATTGCAGGGCCTACCATTAGGCGAAATGCTTCATGCCTTAGTATTATTGATAGAAGCACAAAAAATTGGTACTCGTGCATCAGTGCTTTTATTGAGTGATGACGGTAAACGGTTATTCTCGGGTGCGGCTCCTAATCTTCCTGAAGAATATAACAATGCGATTAACGGCATCGAGATTGGCGTTGATGTGGGCTCTTGTGGCGCCGCCGCATATACTTGTGAAAGAGTCATTGTTGAAGACATTGAACATCATCCTAATTGGAAAGACTTTAAAGCATTACCTTTAAAAGCCGGACTAAAATCGTGTTGGTCTGAACCGATAAAAGACAGTAATCAAAAAGTACTGGGTACTTTTGCCATGTACTATGACACGATTAAATCGCCGTCCAAGCAAGATTTGCACCTAATACTAGAAGCGGCACGTTTGGCCAGTTTAGCCATTGAACGAAGCCGCGGAATGCATATTCAACGGTTAAGTAGCAAGATTTTTAACAGTTTGCCTATTGCGTTAGTTATCACCAGTGAAGATAACTCGGTGTTATCAGCCAATCCAATTTTTAAATCCTTAACATCTACCTATTACGCCAATCTTAAATTATTTGATGTTCATCGTTTTTTGAGTCACTCCCAACAAGATGTAGTAGCAGATTTATTTGAGCATTTAAAGCGCGGACACCCTTGGCAAGGGGAGTTAAAAGGTCTTAAAACCGACAATGATATTATTGATATCTCGCTTAATGTGACCGTTATTCGGGATAGTTTTACGCAACAGAATTGTTTTGCATGGTTAATTACCGATATTTCCGCCCGTAAAAACGCTGAAAAAATGATTAACTTTCAATCCAACTACGATCAACTTACCGGATTGTCGAACCGTAAATACTTGTTTGAAAGTCTACAAGCTATGATCGATTCAGAAGACAGCGTAAACGGTTGTAAGCAAGACTTTAGCTTGATGCTGATGGACATCGACCATTTTAAACAAATTAACGACACCCTCGGACATGATAACGGTGATCTTGTATTGAAATTTGTCGCGCAGCGCTTACTGAGTGCCATTCCTGATAATGTCCTTATTGCGCGTATTGCGGCCGATGAATTTGCATTAGTTTTACCGGGTAAAATGTGTACCGAGTCATTAATTAGTCTTTTTGATGATCTAACGGATGAGTTGAAAAAGCTTTTTATTGTTGGCGGTCAAGATGTCATGTTATCCATGAGTACTGGCCTTGCTCGTTATCCACACGATGCTGATAATGTGGAACAAATATTAAATTGCGCCACGCAAGCTATGTACAACGCAAAATCTCGAGGTCGTAATTGTCTGCAGTTCTTTAATCAGCAGATCCAAAAAGATGCAGAAAGACATGCAGAATTGTACTTACACCTTAAGTCTGCATTGAGCCAGAATGAATTTGAACTGTATTATCAACCCATTGTGAATCCGTTTAGTGGCCAAATCATTAAAGCTGAAGTGTTATTGCGCTGGATACATGATGGTCAATTTATTTCGCCTGATGAGTTTATTCCTATTGCAGAAGAGTCTGGTTTAATTGTTCAAATCGGTGAGTGGGTGAGAACACAAGCAATAACCAGTATCATCGCATTGCAGAAAAGTGGTTATGCCATTCCATTTTCAATTAATGTGTCGACGATTGAATTTTGGACGACCGATCTACAACAACGATTTTTACGCTATTTTGATGACCTTTCACAGTTGTTAGGTGGTAGCCAGATCCCGTATCAGCTGATCACTTTAGAAATCACCGAATCATTAATGATGAAACAACAATCATCGATTAGCCAATTATTAACAGAACTTCGGCATCGTGGAATGAAAATTTCAGTTGATGATTTTGGTACTGGCTATTCATCTTTATCTTATTTGGCAAACTTCCCTGTGGATCAAGTTAAAATTGATAAATCCTTTATCCAGAAAATTTCATTGGGTGCGCGACATGAAGCGTTGATTGAAGCTATTGTCAGTATGAGCCGAGCATTAGATCTGTCAATTGTCGCTGAAGGTGTTGAAACTGAAGTTGAATTAGATTTTATCAAAAAACAGAGTATTGAAGCGGTGCAAGGATATTATTTTTATAAACCTATGCCAAAAGCTGACTTCTTTGCATTATTGGCGAAACAATCTCGTATCTTTTGATATCAGTGTTTAATATTCGCGCTTAATAAACATAAAAAATGCCGCATTTATTAATGCGGCATTTTTATTGAATAAAGTTAATTCAATGACTTACTCATTTAAGCAAGCATGCTTTTTGGTTCAGTGAACTCAAGGTTCAACGCTTCTGCCACTTCTTTACAGACTACTTTACCGTGCATTACGTTTAAGCCATTTAATAAATGTTTGTCATTTAATAATGCTTGTTTGTAACCTTGGTTAGCTAACTTGATAATGTAAGGTAGTGTTGCATTGTTTAATGCAAATGTAGAAGTACGCGCTACTGCACCTGGCATGTTAGCCACACAGTAATGTACTACGTCATCAACAATGTAAGTTGGGTCTTGGTGAGTGGTAGCGTGCGATGTTTCAACACAACCACCTTGGTCAATTGCAACGTCAACAATTGCACTGCCTGGTTTCATGCGCTTAACCATGTCACGAGTGATTAATTTTGGCGCTGCAGCACCTGGAACTAATACACCGCCAATTACAAGGTCAGCTTCTAATACGTGACGCTCAATAGCATCAGCTGTTGAGTAAATGGCTTTAACCGCTGAACCAAACTGAACGTTTAGGCGACGTAATGCATCGATGCTGCGATCTAAAACAACAACATCAGCACCCATACCAACAGCCATTTGCGCTGCGTTTGTACCAACCATACCGCCACCAATGATGACCACTTTAGCTGGCTCAACACCTGGAACACCACCAAGCAACATACCACGGCCGCCTAATGATTTTTCAAGTGCGCGAGCTCCTGCTTGGATTGACATGCGGCCAGCCACTTCTGACATTGGTGCAAGTAATGGTAATCCGCCGCGGTCATCTGTTACGGTTTCGTAAGCAATACAAACAGCGCCACTGGTGATTAATTCTTCAGTTTGCGGCAAATCTGGTGCAAGGTGCAAATAAGTGAATAAAATCTGGTCGTGACGTAACATTGCACGTTCAACTGCTTGTGGCTCTTTAACTTTTACAATCATGTCTGATTTAGCAAACACTTCAGCTGCTGTAGCTAAAATCGAGGCGCCCGCATCCATATAGTCTTGATCGGTAAAACCAATACCCACACCCGCATCTGATTGAACATAAACAACGTGACCTTTTATGGTTAATTCACGTACGCTTGAAGGAACCATGCCTACACGGTATTCGTGGTTTTTGATTTCTGTTGGAACACCAATAATCATTATTTGAGCCTCGATTGACATAAAAAACCCCACTTCAAGTGGGTATAGTTGTTATTAATTGTGACCTGAACGTGCTTATTTCAGGTGACTCTAGTATAGTGCTGCTTTAGCAGATTATGTTGCTGAATTTCGATAATTAATAGGCAGAAGTGTTGTTTTAAGGACAAAACAAGGTTGAATATATGGCAAATAGTAAAAGCTTTTCAGTGAAAGATTTAGACCGCATTGATCGTAATATCTTAAATGAACTTCAACAGGATGGTCGCATATCAAATGTTGAACTATCTAAACGAGTCGGCTTAAGTCCTACACCGTGTTTAGAAAGAGTAAAAAGGCTTGAGAAACAAGGTTTTATTAGCGGTTATACTGCGTTGGTTAATCCACATTTTCTCGGTGCTTCTTTATTAGTCTTTGTTGAGATCACTCTAAATCGTGACACTCCAGACATTTTTGACCGCTTTAACCGTGCTGTACAATTGCTTGATGACATCCAAGAATGCCATTTGGTCTCTGGTGATTTTGACTACTTATTAAAGACTCGAGTGTCAGATATGTCTGCATATCGGCGATTACTAGGTGAAACCTTACTGAAACTGCCATCCATTTCAGACACTCGTACTTATGTAGTGATGGAGGAGGTTAAACAAACCAATAAGGTTGCGTTATACAACCTAGGGTAATCTCACTAACTTAATCGCCTATCCCGTTTTTAGAGCCGGAATGATGAATTATAGATGACTGTTGTTGCCTATGTTCATCTTTTTCGCTAACTAAACATTTTTTGTATATAAAATCATCATCTTGACTACCATCATCAATGCTTTTATGTTTCTTGATTAATTCGACATAACAATCGATTGAGCTTGATTAATTCAAGGTGCATAATCACTGCAAATACAGTGATATTCTGTTATCTTAACCCTTATTTTTCACTTTTTTATGGATGCTTTCGTTTGACTCAGGAAAATAGTCTTAAAACACTCAGTGGCCTACAAAGGCTACTTGAAGGTGGTCTTATATTATGTTGCATGGTTGCAACCTATATTCTATTGGCATTATCCAGTTTCAATCCAAGTGACCCTGGCTGGAGTCAGTCGCATTTCCAAGGTGAGATACACAACTGGACTGGTGCTGTAGGTGCTTGGACAGCAGATGTGTTGTTTTATTTCTTCGGGTTCATCGCTTTTTTAATTCCCATGATTATAGCCACAACCGGTTGGTTTATTTTTAATCGCGCGCATCGAGTGTTCGAAATAGATTATTTTTCTGTTGGCCTAAGAATCATTGGTTTTATTCTGATGTTGCTGGCGTTAGCTGCGCTGGTCAGTATGAATGCCGAGAATATGTTTGTGTTTTCAGCCGGTGGTGTTGCAGGTGACGTTATTGGTCAAGCCATGTTGCCGTATTTTAATAAGCTCGGCACCACATTACTATTAATGTGTTTTATTGGTGCAGGCTTCACCTTAGCGACAGGCGTGAGTTGGTTAACCATTATTGAGTTAACGGGTTTAGGTTCTATCTGGTTAGCTAAGAAAATATGGACATTGCCACGATTATTTAAACGTGAACGTGAGACCGAAGATACCAAAGGTTTTATGTCATTAGTGGATAAGTTTACCCAACGCCGTAATGAAATTGATCTACAAAATGAACCCTCACTGGATAAGCCAAGCAAATCGGCAGTCAAAGTGCCAATTCATATTAAGCCAGCAATAGAGACGCCACCTATTGTTGAGAAAAAACGCAGTTTCTTTAGCCGCAAGGCTAAACCTGCTGAAGATATTAACGTATCAGACAATGATGACGATGAATTTGATATAGATGATCGCCAAGAACCGTCGATGCAACTCGATAATGACGACACACCTTTTGCACCTTGGGTCGCGACTAAAGATGATGTCGATTTTGATATTGATGACGACAATGATGATGGCGTTAATGATAGCCCTGCAATTAATAATCTAGATATCGCAGATGAACCTTTTGAGGAAGCATTTAATAAGCCTCATTCAACAGGGGCATTAGTCGCTCAGCAAAAGCCGAAAAAAGATGTCCGAATTGTGGATGGCGTTGTGGTAATTGATGGCCAAACCCCTCAACAAGCGCGTCAAAAAATGGATCCGCTACCGAGCATTACCTTACTTGATGTTCCAGATCGTAAGAAAAACCCCATAAGTGAAGCTGAATTACAGCAAGTTGCTCGATTGGTTGAAACAAAACTGGCCGACTTTAACATTATCGCCAATGTAGTAGGGGTGTATCCTGGACCTGTGATTACTCGTTTTGAACTTGAATTAGCTCCAGGGGTTAAAGCGTCTAAAATCACCAATTTATCGAAAGATTTAGCCCGTTCATTATTATCTGAAAACGTGCGTGTAGTTGAAGTTATTCCAGGTAAAGCTTATGTAGGCTTAGAATTGCCGAACAAGTTCCGTGAAACCGTGTTTATGCGCGATGTACTCGATTCTGCCGCGTTTAAAGACAGCAAATCGACATTGTCTATGGTGTTAGGACAAGACATTGCCGGTGAGCCTGTGGTCGTTGATTTAGGCAAAATGCCGCATTTATTAGTTGCTGGTACAACGGGTTCTGGTAAATCGGTCGGTGTGAATGCGATGATCACCAGTTTGTTGTATAAATCGGGCCCAGATGATGTCCGCTTTATTATGATTGACCCTAAGATGCTCGAATTGTCGGTGTATGAAGGTATTCCACATTTATTGTGTGAAGTGGTTACCGACATGAAAGAAGCAGCCAATGCACTGCGATGGTGTGTAGGTGAAATGGAACGCCGATATAAATTAATGTCGGCATTAGGTGTGCGTAACCTTAAAGGCTACAACTTTAAAATTAAAGAAGCAGCCGCCAAAGGGGAGTACATTCCCGATCCATTATGGAAGTCTTCTGAAAGCATGCTAGACGATGCGCCACCATTAGAAAAACTGCCTTCTATTGTGGTGGTCGTCGATGAATTTGCTGACATGATCATGATTGTTGGTAAGAAAGTAGAAGAACTCATTGCCCGTATCGCGCAAAAAGCGCGTGCGGCAGGTATTCACTTAATATTAGCGACACAGCGTCCATCGGTTGATGTGATCACTGGCTTGATTAAAGCTAACATTCCAACCCGTATTGCGTTCCAAGTGTCGTCACGAATTGACTCTCGTACCATTCTTGATCAACAGGGCGCAGAAACCCTATTAGGCATGGGCGATATGCTGTATTTACCTCCAGGAACCGGTTTGCCAAATCGTGTTCATGGGGCGTTTATTGATGATCATGAAGTGCATAAAGTCGTAGCCGATTGGTGTGCTCGTGGTAAGCCACAATATATTGAAGAAATTCTTAATGGTGCTACAGATGGTGAACAAGTACTGTTACCCGGTGAAACCTCCGATAGCGAAGAAGAGTTGGATGCGTTATATGATGACGCTGTAGCATTTGTTACCGAAACTCGCCGCGGCTCCATATCTAGCGTACAACGTAAATTTAAAATTGGTTACAATCGCGCCGCCCGCATTATTGAAATGATGGAAAGCCAAGGTATTGTGACAGCCCAAGGCCACAATGGTAATCGTGAAGTGTTGGCTCCGCCACCACCGAGGAATTAATGATGAATAAACGTATTACAGTGTTAAGCCTATTATTAGCCACAAGTTTAAGCAGCGTTGCCGCAATGGCCGATGACGCAACCGAATTACGCGCTAAGCTATCTAATATAGACAGCTTGCATGCGACATTTACCCAACAAGTGACTGACATTAACAGTAAGCCTATTCAAACCGGCAGCGGGGTGTTTGCACTTGCGTATCCGAATCAATTTTACTGGCATTTAACTCAGCCAGACGAATCATTAATTGTGGCTGATGGCGCTAATTTGTGGATTTATAATCCTTTTGCGGAAGAAGTGACTGTGATGGATGTTGCTCAAGCCGTTGATGCATCACCTATGGCCTTGTTAGTGCATCGAGACGAAGCGACATGGGCTAAGTATTCTGTCACTAAGCGTGCCGTAAGCGGAAAATCAAGCTGTTTTGATATTCAACCTAAAAAACTTAACAGCAATGTCGTTGCCGTGAGTGTGTGTTTTGACGCGAGCCAGTTAGTTAAATTTAACTTGACTGACGAGCAAGGCAACCTCAGTCAATTTGCGTTAACTCAGCAACGTAAAGTAAAAGATAATGAGACAAACATATTTAAGTTTGCCGTACCTGATAACGTTGATATTGACGATCAACGTTTAAAGCAAACAAACTAGGTTGTTTGATGGCTAATTTAGGTTTTGATTTTGCACCAGATTTTCGCCCCTTGGCCGCTCGCATGCGCCCAAGGGACATTAGTGAATACATAGGTCAGGCACACTTATTAGGTGAAGGTAAACCTCTGCGTAAAGCGCTAGAGGCTAATCGAGCACACTCGATGTTACTTTGGGGCCCGCCTGGTACGGGGAAAACCACCTTAGCTGAGTTAATTGCCCATTATGCCAATGCCCATGTTGAACGTATTTCTGCGGTAACGTCAGGCGTAAAAGACATTCGCGCCGCAATAGAACAAGCTAAAGCCATTGCCCAAAGTCGTGGTCAACGAACCTTATTATTTGTCGACGAAGTTCATCGGTTTAATAAAAGTCAGCAAGATGCATTTTTACCTTTTATTGAAGACGGTACGGTTATTTTCATTGGTGCCACCACCGAAAATCCCTCATTTGAAATCAATAACGCTTTATTGTCGCGTGCGCGAGTTTACCTTATAAATCGACTAAGCTCTGACGAAATAAGCTTAATTGTCACTCAAGCATTAGCTGATGTTGAACGTGGTTTGGGCAAACGCCAATTAACATTACCTGCAGATGTAGCCAAGCAATTGGCCGACATTAGTGATGGTGACGCACGTAAAGCGCTTAATTTGCTTGAGTTAATGAGCGATTTAGTGGCTGATGCTGGCGCGTTTACCACCGAGATGCTGACGCAAGTTGCCGGACACCAAGCTGCGGGTTACGATAAAAATGGCGATCAATTTTACGATTTAATTTCTGCTGTACATAAGTCTGTGCGGGGCTCTGCGCCGGATGCCGCTTTGTATTGGTATTGCCGTATTTTAGAAGGTGGCGGTGATGCTTTGTATGTTGCTCGCCGCTTATTAGCGATTGCCTCAGAAGACATTGGTAATGCCGACCCAGTAGCCATGACCGTTGCACTTAATGCGTGGGATTGTTATCACCGCATTGGCCCTGCAGAAGGTGAACGAGCGATAGCGCAAGCAGTATTATATTTAGCCAGTGCTCCTAAAAGTAATGCTGTTTATAGTGCATTTGGTGCTGCTCGCGAGTTAGCCAAACAAACCGGACACGAACCTGTGCCCAACCATTTACGTAATGCGCCAACCAAACTGATGAAAGACATCGGCTTTGGTAAGGAGTATCGTTATGCACATAATGAACCTGGTGCTTATGCTGCTGGCGAAAATTACTTTCCAGAATCACTGCAACACAGTCAATTTTATCAACCCACTAACAGAGGTTTTGAAAAGCGCATTCAAGATAAATTGGCCCAATTAAACCAACTTGATCAACAAAGCGAGGACAAACGCTATGACTAATGTGTTCTTGGTGGCATTAGGTGGGTCGATTGGTGCAGTTTTACGCTATCTTCTGTCAATTTTTATGATCCAGGTATTTGGAAGCAGTTTTCCTTTTGGTACACTGTTAGTAAATCTATTGGGATCGTTTTTAATGGGCGTCGTTTATGCGCTAGGGCAATTGAGTCATATTAGCCCTGAAATTAAAGCGCTTATTGGCATTGGTCTATTAGGTGCATTAACGACGTTTTCGACTTTTTCGAATGAAACCTTACTGCTATTGCAAGAAGGCTTATGGCAGAAAGCTATTTTAAATGTGTTGTTGAATGTCACCTTATGCCTCTTTATGGTGTATTTAGGTCAACAGCTTATATTTTCACGTGTTTAACTAAAAAGAACTCACAACATGCTAGATCCAAAATTTTTGCGTAATGAACTGGAAATCACTGCCGAGCGTTTAGCCACTCGTGGCTTTATTCTTGATGTCGATAATTTGACCAAACTTGAAGAAAAGCGTAAATCGCTACAAGTTGCTACAGAAGACTTGCAAGCATCGCGTAACGCGATCTCTAAGTCGATTGGTCAAGCTAAAGCGCGCGGTGAAGATACCAGTTCCATTATGGCGCAAGTGGGTGATTTAGGTGCGCAGCTAGATGCAAAGAAAGCTGAGCTTGCTGAGTTGTTGCAACAAATCAATAGCATCGCCATGAGCATGCCAAATTTGCCAGACGAATCGGCTCCGGTAGGCGCTGATGAAAACGACAATGTTGAAGTGCGTCGTTGGGGCACCCCAAAGGTATTCGACTTTGAAGTGAAAGATCACTTAGATTTAGGCGAAGCACTAGGCGGTTTAGACTTTAAAAGCGCGGTTAAAATTACCGGTTCACGTTTTATTATCATGCGTGGTCAAATTGCCCGTTTAAATCGTGCCTTAGGTCAGTTTATGTTAGACCTACACACCACTGAACATGGCTATACAGAAACATACGTACCGTTATTGGTTAACGAAGACAGCTTGTTAGGCACAGGCCAATTACCTAAGTTTGGTGAAGATTTATTCCACACTAAACCGGCTACAGAAGAAGGCCAAGGTTTATCACTTATTCCAACTGCAGAAGTGCCATTAACTAACTATGTGCGCGATATGATCGTGGACGAAAGTGAACTGCCAATGAAAATGACGGCGTTAACGTCATGTTTCCGCAGTGAAGCGGGCTCTTATGGTCGTGATACTCGTGGTTTGATCCGTCAGCATCAATTTGACAAGGTTGAGTTAGTGCAAATTGCTCACCCAGATAATTCAATGCAAGCACTAGAAGAAATTACTGCCAATGCTGAAAAAGTATTACAGTTATTAAACTTACCGTACCGCACTATGGTGTTATGTACTGGTGATATGGGCTTTGGATCAAGTAAAACTTTTGATATCGAAGTGTGGTTACCAGCGCAAAATACTTACCGAGAAATTTCATCTTGTTCAAATATGAAAGATTTCCAAGCGCGAAGAATGCAAGCTAGATACCGTAGCAAAGTTGATAACAAACCTGCTTTATTGCACACCTTAAATGGTTCAGGTTTAGCGGTTGGCCGTACGTTAGTAGCAGTACTTGAGAACTATCAAAATCAAGATGGCACCATTACAGTACCTGAAGTATTACGTCCATACATGGGCGGTTTAAGTCTGATTGGTTAATGTTAAGCGCTAATTATAGTTGGCTAATTATAGTTAGCTAATATGATTGGCCAATTGATATAGTCCTAGCCGCAGTCCATTTTAGTGTGGCTAGGGTGTTAATTGTCAGTCTTGTGCAAGATAGAGCTTTAGGCATTCGTGGCCTTAAAAGACCTGTATGTTGTAGCGCGTTGAGTAACCCCGTAAATCGTGTTAATGGCGTTACCGTATCGCAGCACATATTTTATTTTTACGTTGTATTGGAAATTGTGTCACTCAGTTTGAGTTGGTCACATATTTATAAGGGTTGGTACAACCAGCAATGGGTTCAAGTCGGCGTGATAATCGTAGGCTTATCTACTTATCAGTTATCTTCTTTTTTATGTTGTTGGTAATTGTTCAACTAGCTCAAGCAGCATTTATAGTGATAGAAAATATATTTCCAAAATAACCTCAGTTAAGGTTAGCCATTTAAAAAGCCCGCTTAAGTTATCTTGAGCGGGCTTTTTTGTCAGCATTAATCAGCTATAAACATTTTGCTGGTTTGGGTAAGCCTGCAATTTTTGTTGCTTGTTTTGCTGGGCCAATCGGAAACAAGGTATATAAATATTTAGAATTACCTTTATCCGCACCTAAACGTTGACCGATAGCTTTGACCAGCACACGAATAGCTGGGCTGGTTTTGTACTCTAGATAAAAATCCCGCACAAACCGGATAACTTCCCAGTGTTGCTCGGTTAACTCAATGTTCTCTGTAGCGGCAATCGCAATTGCCATAGGTTCTTGCCAATCATTAACATTTTTTAAATAGCCTTGATGATCGGTTTCAATTTGTTGGCCATTAAATTCAAAAAAGTTTACCAAGTTATCACCTTATCGTGTAACAAAGATTGTTCAACAAATTGTGAATAATCAATAATATCAAAAGAGCCCGCAGCTTTATTGGCTAATATAATCATTAAGCGATCCGATAAGCCCCTGGCGACAACATCATCTTGTAGCACAAACAGAGCAATGTTTGCTAAACGCTGTTGCCACTGGGTTTGTAATAAACAATTCACTGCATCGCTAGACAATAAAATACTGTCTGTAGGGTGAATATAGCGTAAGCATGTACTTAAGGCGTCGTCAGTCATTACTGATGTTTGGATATGATGCAATATCAAAATACTAACACCTCATCAGCAGCTTGCAGGGTTTGACTAATCACCTCTGGAGTCGCCATCGTCGCGGCAATACTAAGGTCATTAGGCTGTAATCCTAATGTGAGCATTGATTCTGCACACACCAATACGGTATCAATATCGTAAAGAGAAAGCGCTTTAAATGCCGACACATAATCTTTAGATCCTGCTTGCTCAGGTGTTTGGCCTGCCAGCAAATGTAATACCGCTTCATTGGTAAATATAATACTCACTTGTTGTTCAAAGCTGGCACTGAGCATGGCAAAATCCAGCCCTTCACGGGTACTTGTGGTACCCAATGGTGCATGCCTAAACATAATTGCCAGTGATTTCATTGTCTATTCCACTCATACGTTAAAAGCTAATCAACCTGTCAGCTTGTTCAATACCGACCACTAATTCACCTAAACCGCCCATGGTAAATGCGTCACTGCTATTCCATTGTGGTTTGCCGTTTTCAGTTGCATCTTGCGCTGATAACACACCACGGCGCAGCGCTGCAGACACACAATTGGTTAGCGGTATTGAATGTTGTGATGACAATGATTGCCAATTGGAATGCATATCAATTTCGTCAGATGCAGGACAGGTGAGGGCATTACTGTTGGTTACGCCATCTTGATAGAAAAAGACGTTGATAATTTGATGGCCATTAGCTAATGCGCTTTGGCAAAATGATAACGCGCGAAAACTGGCTGTAGAGCCATAAACGCTGCCGTTTACTTGAATGATGAATTTGCTCATTATAAAAAAAATGACCCTAATGTAGGGTCATTTTAACGTAATTTGTCAATGAACTCTATCGACGATTAGTCGTCGCTGCCAATACCCATTAAATGTAGTAGGCTGATGAACAAGTTCAAAAAATCTAAGTACAATGAAATAGTCGCACGAACGTAGTTTGTTTCGCCGCCATTCACGATACGACTAGTGTCATATAGAATGAAACCTGTCATTAGCAACGCAATACCTGCATTCATTGCCATAAATAATATTGAGCTACCGACGAATATATTAATGACCATCGCACCAATCATCACTAATAAACCCGCAAATAAGAAGCCGCGCATAAATGAGAAGTCTTTCTTAGTGGTTAACGCATACGCTGAAAGCGACACGAAAATGATAGAGGTTAACCCTAAGGCCTGCATAATTAAGCCAGGGCCATTTGCCATACCAGCATAATGGCTAAGAATGTAACCGAGCGACGCACCTTGCATACCGGTAAAGGCAAACACCCAAAATATAGCGGCTGCACTGTCTGCTTTTTTAAGGGTCACAAATAATAACACTAAGCTACCAAGCGATAAGCCTATTGACATCATTGGACCAATGTTGATTGCCATGGCTAAACCTGCAGTAACAGCAGAGAATGCCAATGTCATTGCAAGCAGCATATAAGTGTTTTTTAGCATTTTGTTGACATCAGTAGTCGATAGACTAGGTGATATAACTGATTGTTGATTCATTATCGTCTCCAGGTGTTAACTCAATGATTTGCTCAACGAGAAAAATATCTTTCACAAAAATATATTTCACTCTGAAGCTAAATCCTTTTGTATAGCGTAAGCAATGTACATTAAACAAAAATTAATTCATAACAAACATCATCTTAATAGTCGCTAATTTAACATAAACGTTTGTATAAGTAATGTTATTAACAAAAACTTATTTTGCAAAAGTGGTTTAACTAAGCCACTCTTTTTTTAATTTTTCGGTATCGCCGAGATGATCTAATACCCACTGCATAGCAGGCGTCATATTGGCATTGTTCCAAGCTAAACAGCAGGCTGTGTCTTGCTTTGGGGCGGCAAGTTGTTTTTCTATTAGCGCGCCGGCTTTAATAAAAATATCGGCCAAATGATATGGCATGTAACCCACGCCTAAGCCTTCTCTAAAACAATTTATTGCTCTGATCCAATCAGGTACCACAATTCTGCGCTGGTTATTTAACAACCAATTTGGCCTATGGGCAATATTATGAGCCGTGTCTTGCAGGCAAATTGACGGATATTGTAATAATTCATCATCGGTTAACGCATGCTCTGCTTTGGCTAACGGGTGATTTTTACCCACTAAAAAAGACCACTGAATCATTCCCATATCGCGCGACTTGAAAGTACCACCAACAGGAATACTTGAGGTTGCTCCTATGGCGATATCGCTTTTACCCGTCGACAATGCTTCCCACACACCATTATAAACTTCTAGGCGAATAATCAATTCAATGTCGGTAAAATGGCGATAAAAATCAGCTATCAAGCCACTGATTTTGTCTGCGCGAACCATATTGTCAATCGCAATAGATAAAGAAGGGCGCCAGCCATTAGCCACTTTCTGGGTATCACGTTTAATGTTGTTCAATTTAGTCATTATCTCGCGCGACTGCGCCACAAAATGCTCACCCGCGGGCGTCAAACTGACACTGCGATGGTGACGCTCAAACAATATTACCCCTAAATCATCTTCAATCTGTTTAATGGCGTAACTCACCGCAGACGGTACTTTATTCAACTTATTGGCTGCGGCGGTAAAACTGCCCACACGGGCAACAATATCTATCATCTCGAATGCTTGTTCTGAAAGCATCTCGCTATCCTTGGCATTGGCAAAATTACTTGCAGTAAAGGTAAACATTAAGCCTAATCAAATCAAGCAAAGTCGCCGCTATCAGCTGTTTAATCACATTTTAAATGACAAAAATGGTCAGCTTAAGTTGATTAGCACAATTCAACTGCCGTTGAGCTCGTTTAAGAACACTTCAAGCCACATATTGTGTTCATCCTCAGTATAGAGGCTTAGCTGTTAGCGAATAATCCATATCGATACACCAATTACAGTTAACTTGAGTGTTTAATCACCACTTAACAAATTATTTGCAATTTACCCTTTACACAAAACAGTCATTGTCATATTATTCGCCCGCTCGGAGGGATGGCAGAGTGGTCGAATGCACCGGTCTTGAAAACCGGCAACGGTTTATCCCGTTCTAGGGTTCAAATCCCTATCCCTCCGCCACATTAAAATAAAAAGGCCCGCTATTTATAGCGGGCCTTTTTATTTGGCGAAAGATAGGACTTTGAACCCACGGGTTCCTCTTTATTACAAGCAAGCTATCCCTCCACAAGATTCAAGACTTAAGTCTTCGAAATTAAAACATGGTCATCCACTTCAACTGATTCGAGAAGATAAGCGTGGATCCATTAGCTCAAGCAACCATGAGATACTTAATAGGCTAAACATCCCCGCAGAGAATTGGCTTAAAATCACCACAGAGTTTGGTGCATTATTTAAAGGCGCTGTCGGAGCATTACCCGCATTAACTGAATATTGTGAACATTTAGACCGAAAACGACGACAAGGCGCTGCAAATTTTCAGCGCTGGCTGTGCGCTTAAGTCATCATCCCCACTTAAATTACAATTCACCTGACACTTGATAACTATCAAATTTTTCTGCTGTGCCGAATTTCTTTGATGACCATAAATCACTTATTTAACAATGATATTTTAGTTATATCGATTGAAATTGATGAGTTGAGTACATCGAGCGTAACCCTCGCCAAAGCCATGAAAACGAGTTATGTTACTTGTTCAAATAATGGGTGGCTTCGTTTTTCTTTTTCGATTTCGAAAAAATCGAAGGTGGTATGTACAGAAGTGTAACTGATGAAATCGCTGCAAAATTTTGTCTTGAGGTTGTTTCTAAGGAAGTTGCTGGCTTCGACGAGGTATTTCAGGACTTTAAAAGAGGCAATGAAGTTGTCGGCCTAGAGTGGGATAATTGGTCAGGTTACACTGTTGTAGCAAAAGGAATATCAGCAGAGCCATTGGTTCGTGAAATAGCGGGTTACATCAGTGCCACATTCAACTCATAACAAGGCGTGCAATGATCGCCCTTCGGGCTGGACAGCTTTAAGCGTGGCTTCGCCACAAAGCTGCCCATTCACTAGGCGTTATACGCGGGAGGATGCATAGCATGAGTTTTGGAAAAATACTTTTTGCGACATTGCTATTCGCTATTTTAGGCGGTTGCGACACGATATATGGTATTACTCGTTACTCATCCATTGGCTCTGTGCAACTTCCCATTTAGTGTATGGTAAAAGCGACAAAATCAGTTCAAGGAGTCTCTGATGTCGAGTACCGCTCAGAGGAGGGTGGCCGGGAATTAACTTTGAGTGGGATACAGCAACCAGAAGTGATTAGCAGGATTCTATATACCTATGATGGTTTAAATGGAAATTTCTATTTCCGAACTAACCATAAGGGTATTGTTGAATTTAATCATACCTACTTTGGTATTAATCGTCGTCCTCCTCAATCTGATATCGACAAAATCAGGCAGGTGATGCTGAAAATTGAAGACTCAATTACTCAACATTGCAAAATAGATATATCTACAAAAACAGTAGAAAAATGCATGGGAATTACATGTGGCGGCGTATAACAAGCGCAAGCAATCGGACTTGGTCAAGGTGGCCTCTATGAGATTTGTACTGTTAATTTCATTACTTTTCCCTTTTGTCGTAGGGGCAACTGATGTCATGCCTAATGAAGGAAATCTAGTTTATACCCCTAAACTCAATGAAGTTCTCGAATTGAAGATTTGGGCTAAAAATACTTCTAATGTCAGTGGCTTTGCCACTATAGAGTTTACCGTGGTGAAATCAGGCAAAGTGGAAGATGTTAACGTTATTGATGCTTACCCGGTAAGCTTAGGTTACGACTCAGTAGAGGCTATTAAGTTATGGCTATTTACTCCCGCGACAGTTAATGGAGAAGTGGTTAAAGTTACCAATAAGGCAACTTTTCATTTTCAGCAGAAATGACGTATAATAAACCAATTATTCCGACCTCAACTCGCTGCGCTCGTTTCGTCGGCATATTGGGGCGTTAGCTGTTTCGGATACGTATGAGTATTAACATTCAAACTTCGCCATTAATTGCTAAATTAGAGAGATACTTATCTGGTGAATTATCTCATGATGAAATATCAGAATATTCTTGGGCATTAGCGGATAAAGCACCTGATTCAATTCCAGAGGAAGACAAAGAGTATTGGTCTTGTGTTTTTTCAATTATACATCTTGCAGACGAGTCTCACTTCAAAGATGGATGTACTCAAAAAGAGTTAGGTGTACTATTGGAAAAGTTAAAAATAAACCAACACCTGCGATAAAACAGCTAACAAGAGACTATGGATTTCTTGACAAAAGATTATATAAATATTTAAATGTCATATATCGACTACGAATGTTCACTATCTGAGATGTGATTTTTCGATTAGTGATTGATTATAATGAATTTTAATTTTATTTTGTGTCTGATTGCTTGGGTTCAAATCCCTATCCCTCCGCCACATTAAATACAAAAAAAGCCGTTGATTATCAACGGCTTTTTTTGTTTCTGGCGTTTGAGGGGCTCTCCATAAGGATTGACTCAGACAATGTATCTTTATCGAGCACCCAACAATGTATACTTCACGCGTATCTGCTTAGCCAAATATTTACGCGACAAGGGCTTCCCTTTTGACGTAAAAGTCTCCTTACTGACTCGTGACAGAGCAGAAGCGGTCATCCGTAACATTGATGTTGCCGGAGCACTCAAAAAAATCATCAAGTCTATTGACCATCAAACGCGCATTAATGACTTTATTCGCTACGTCGATGACAAAACATGGCCACCCAACCCAACTAACTAAACATCATAACTAAACATGGCCACCCAACCCAACTGGTTAAATAGCAAGCACTCAACTAGGCTTAGTTACCTTTAACTCAGACAGGTAATCTAAGATGGCCAGACCAAGACAGACAATCGTTAGCCTGGAAGATACACCTTACTATCACTGCTGTTCTCGTGTGGTACGTAAGGCTTTTCTGTGTGGAATTGATCACTCAACAGGAGAGAACTTTGAGCATCGGCGTGAGTGGGTCGATTCACGCATTCTAGAGTTAGCGACCATCTTTGCTATTGATATCTGTGCTTATGCCGTGATGAGTAATCACTTACATGTGGTTATAAAAGTCGATGCTGACAAAGCAAAAAAGTGGTCAGATAAAGAAGTGCTAATTCAATGGCACAAGGGCTTTAAAGGTACGTTACTCACGCACAAATACCTAAAAGAGGAAGACCTTAACCAGTTTGAACTGCAAACCGTCAATCAATGCATTACCGAATACCGTAAACGCTTAATTGATATCAGTTGGTTTATGCGCTCACTCAGTGAGCCCATCGCCAGAATGGCCAACAAAGAAGATAAATGCACAGGGCGATTTTGGGAGGGTAGATTCAAATCACAGGCATTGCTTGATGAAGCTGCAGTATTAGCCTGTATGGCCTATGTCGATTTAAACCCTATCCGCGCTAAAATGGCAGCAACCCCCGAAACCTCAGATTACACCAGTATTCAGCGCCGTATCAATTCAGCAATGAAAGGAGAACAACCAGCAGAGCTATTACCGTTTGTGGGAAATGAAAGGCTCAATATGCCTAACGGGCTCATGTTCAGTGTAAAAGACTACATTGTATTGGTTGAAGATACCGGTCGGATAATTCGAGAAGATAAGCGTGGTGCCATTAGCTCAAGCAGCCAGGACATACTGAATAGACTCAACATCCCCGCAGATAATTGGCTTAAAATCACCACTGAATTTGGTGCATTATTTAAAGGCGCTGTCGGAGCATTACCCGCATTAACCGAATATTGTGAGCATTTAGAGCGAAAACGACGACAAGGCGCTGCAAATTGTCAGCGCTGGCTGTGCGCTTAAGCATTAATTCTTGAAAAACCACCATCTTCCTTATACTTGATTGATATCAAGATTTTCTGCTGTGCTGAATTTCTTAGATGACCATAAATCACTCATTTAACGATAATATTTTAGCCATATCGATAAAAATTGATGAGTTGATCACATCGATCGTAACCCTCGCCAAAGCCATGAAAACGAGTTATGTTATTTGTTCAAGAAATGGGTGGCATCGTTTTTACTAAAATTGGGCACCTAAATAACCTGCTAAGGCTGAATTCAACTCAAGGTGTTTTATGTTAACAACAGAACAGCAACAATCTATTTATCGCAGTGTCGGCATGCCTGTGGTTCAGGCCGCGATAGGTATCAACTTTGCCGGCAGGTATGCCAGCCTGCTGGCCCGTTTTCCCGAGCAGGCTGACCGTTTCAGTGATCAAGATAGGCTGCCGCTTGAGCGTAAAAAGGCCCTAGTCGATGGGCTAGGATTGCCGCTTCGCTATTACAAATCAGACGGTGGCTACTGGCGCTTGAATGAAAAAAAATACCCCCGTGAAGACATCAGCCTACAAGTGGAGATGATGCAGTGGGTAAAGTTCTCTTTCTCCATCAAGCCCGAGGGCTTGGATTACCGTGGTGGTTTTTATAAAAACATATATATTGCCCAGCGAATGCACGCCGGTGAGGTGTTAGACTTTCGTGAAGATTGGCTGAAACCCAATTCGCCTTGGTGTTACAGCGAGGCTGACTTTAGCATAGTGCTAACCGAATGCGCGGCACTGTTTAACGATTTAGTGGCCGAATTGCCGGCGGGCATCAGCGAAGGTTGGGGCCCTGATTAACCCCGCTGTGCGCAACCTACTGAACATTTAGGGCGTTAGCTTAAATTTAGCGCATTTTTTTGTTGGCCAAAAAAGTTAAGTTTAATCGTGATAGAGAAGCGCCGTGAATGACAGCAAGCGTAATTAATAACTGAAAATCGGAGAGCCATTATGGGTGTAGGCATGAGTTTCAGCGCCAAGCTGGAGTTAAATGAAGCACAAGAAACTGAGCTTGAAGCCATGACATTAAGGCATGAGCAAGCCACTAGCTTTCAATTTCAACTGCAAGAGTGCTGCGGGGAATCCTTAAGTTATGATTTGTTCGAGGGTGAATTTTCCGGCTATATCAAGTATCCGCTATCCCATGACCCATCGGATTGGAGTGACTTTGAAGGCATAGTGTTGGCCTGGCTGAGCGAAGTACGGCGCACCTTTGGTGGCGATGACTGGCAAGTTTATCGACAAGATGTTGAGCCGGTAGCCTGGATTGAAGCGTCGCAAAGCTACTACCACGATCCTTTGTAAGCCGCTCCTGTGGCGCAGTGAACTCAACGCTATGATGTTACGTTGTTTTCCCAGTTCAGATATCTTGAACGTGTGACTAATATTAAAGGCTTGGATTCAAATAGTAAGTGCATAACTTGAACAGGTAGAAAAAACGGTCAGCTGAATATATGCTAATCGCTTTTTCTCCGGCAAGAGATGCAACAATGAAAACATATAAACAACTGACCTATGAACAACGATGCCAGATTTATGCTTTAAGTAAAACAGATATTAGCCAAAATAAAATGGCCAAGTAACTGAATGTTAACCAATCAACCATTAGCATAACTAAACATCATAACTAAACATGGCCACCCAACCCAACTGGTTAAATAGCAAGCACTCAACTAGGCTTAGTTACCTTTAACTCAGACAGGTAATCTAAGATGGCCAGACCAAGACAGACAATCGTTA